>NZ_CP139977.1:300000-440276 GCF_034424625.1 Janthinobacterium lividum
CACCTCGGCCTTGTTGCCGGCGATGCTGCCGATGAACATGGCTTCCTGACCGCCAGACTGAATCAGATTGAAGTAAGTCTGTGGGTGTCTTGCCTTCAGCAATACCGTCAAAGTCTGACCGGCCAACGCCTTGATTCGATAGTCCGTGCTCTCGGTGCCATTGATCGTTCCTCTGACCGTCACAGGTTTGGAGCCTGGCGCTAGGTCTCTGGTGGAACTGCTGACACAGGACCCCTCGGCCAGCAGCTTACCTTCGACCCAACCCTTGAGCCCCCGATACTCTACCTTGCACCACCGCGGATTCGCGACGAGCTGCTTGGCCTGTTCACTCTCAGAGAGCGACATGCCCTCCATCAAACCACCTTGGCAACCCTCATTGCGAATGCAGGTGGCGTCAGCCGGTATGGTTGCAATAATCGTCGATGCGACTGGCCTGTCCCGCAACGGCACCGTTGCGCCATACGGCACACTCCGAACCTTAAAGAAATCTGGTCCAGAGGCATCGGCATGGGCGATGTTGAAACTCGTTGCACACTGCGCAAAGACAACCACACGGAAGATTGTGGTGAAACGAAAAACTGTCATAGCTAAATCTCGTATTTATATTGTGTTTATGGTAATTCATATGATTGCCAGATCGTTGGGCAACCGCGTGGAATACACAACCTTGAGCTAAACTCATGCCGTCATCAATGAAGTTGGTCACGTCCGCACGCAAATGTAACTGTCACGGAAGCTGCGCCGGACATTTCTCCTCCCCTAGTAAGTCATATGATCGTGACACGTCACTTAACCTTTACATGAACCTAGCTGTCATTTTCTGATTCATCTTGTTTTGGAATTTACACATGGCTGCCTGCATGGTTCAAAGTAGACCCAACCTTCAAGATAATTCTTGCCTGAGTTTAAGCTATGACCATGCCTCTTACTTGAAACGGTGCAGTCTTGCTTATTCTCGACCAATTTCTGATTTTTACGGCTGCAGCAGTCATTGCAGTACTCCTTTTTTAATATAGCAAGGATGTATTGGTAAAAAATAGGATTGATCTTAAAAGACGTCCTCAAATATGTAAAACAACAACGTGTAGTGGTTTAATGTACCCGGACACTGATTTAGGCGAGAATGCTCGCCATGGAGAGGTGTTTGATGAGCAAGCAAAGACGTACGTTTTCCCCTGAGTTCAAACAGCAGGCGGCATGCCTGGTACTGGATCAAGGATATAGCCATACGGAGGCAAGCCGGTCGGTCGGCATCGGCGAATCAGTGCTGCGCCGCTGGGTGTAGCAGCTTCAGTTAGAGCGGCAAGGCATCACGCCACAGAGTAAGGCAATGACGCCTGATCAGCAGCGAATACAGGAACTCGAAGCGCGCATTGAGCGTCTCGAGCGGGAGAAGTCCATTTTAAAAAAGGCTACCGCGCTCTTGATGTCGGAAGGGATCGAACGTACGAGGTAATCGATCAGATTTGTGGTGACGAATCAATCGAGTTGATCTGCGCGGTGTTCGACGTAGCACGGTCATGCCTGTATGCATATCGGGAGCGCGCCCGCCACATTGATGTTGAGCGCATGGCATTGCGTAGCCGTGTGCACGCGCTGTTCGTCGAGAGTCGTAGTTCGGCGGGAAGTCGCAGCATCATGGGCATGATGCGCGAGGAAGGCACTGCAATTGGCCGCTTCAAAGTCAGTCGTTTGATGGAGGAATTGAGCCTGGTCTGCAAGCAGCCTGGCAGCCATGCCTATAAGCAGACCTCTGTGGAGCGGGTCGATATTCCGAACCACCTCAATCGTGAATTTACAGTGGAGGCGCCAAATCAGGTCTGGTGCGGGGACATCACCTATGTCTGGGCGCAAGGCCGATGGTATTACTTGGCCGTGGTGTTGGACTTGTTCGCGCGCCGCGCGGTGGGCTGGGCATTCTCGCTACGGCCCGACGCTGACCTTGTTGTGCAAGCGCTGGAAATCGCTTACGAGCAGCGAGGGCGACCTCAGGGACTACTTTTTCATTCGGATCAAGGTAGCCAGTACGCCAGTCAAAAATTCCGTCGGCGCTTGTGGCGCTATCGGGTACGACAGAGCATGAGACGGCGGGGAAATTGTTGGGATAACTCCCCGATGGAACGGCTATTCCGTAGCGTCAAAACGGAATGGCTGCCGTCAACCGGTTACGTGACGGCACAAGAAGCACAACGGGACATTAGCCACTACCTGATGCATCGGTATAACTGGATACGGCCACATCAGTTCAACCAGGGACTGGCACCGGCCGTCGCCGAAGAAAAACTTAACGTAGTGTCCGGGATGGGTTGACCACTACAGACTGCGAGGCTCCTGGCGCGCGATCTCGTATCTGGCTGATCCAACGAAGAGGACGAGTCTGACCTGGATTCCCCCCCCCCTACCCTGCAGCGGCTGCTACAGCGCGCCGGTAAAAGGTACTTTAGCTTCGGCAGATTCATGCGCCGGCTCTAGCTGGCCTCGCCGATCAAGATCATCAAACTGCTGACCGACAACGGTCGCAATTCACCGACCGCTTCGCTACAACAGGCATGAAGCGCAGCGGCCAATACGCCTTCAGTCTGCGCCAGTATGGGCATCGAACACCGCCTTGCACCGCCCCGGCATCCGCAAACGAATGACATGGTCGAACGACTCAACGGCCGTATCAGCGAGCTATTGCAGCAGACCCGATTCGACAGCCGGGCCGGTCTGGAGGCAACCTTGCTTACCTACTTAAAGCTTTACAACCACCACATTCCACAACGGGCTATCGGTGCAAGAACACCCATCCTGGCGCTCAAAGAATGGCAGCAAAAGAAGCCGGATCTATTCGTGAAGCGCGGTTATGATCAAACGGGACTGGACAATCAGACAGCATCTAAGAATTCTGAAAATTCGATGTCAATAAAAGTGGGGACTACGATGTCATCAGCGAAAAGCAGTTGCTCTAAAAGCAGGATTTGCTGCTTTGTGGCAATATTACGGATTCATATTCACTCCAAGAGATATAGCTCTTGGTGCAGTTACCTCTTGTTTGAAAATTTTTAGGATAAATTGAATGGTACAGGCTACTGCGTATTGCGAAGAGCACGACAAGAATCTGACGTTGGAACAAGCGAGGGAGCTGTATTTTGCGCAGCCAGCGAAAGCGCGAAAGCGTTTTACATTCAAATGTGGTGATCCGAAGTGCCGGGCAATACTGATGCCGTTGGTTTCAGCGGCACTTTACGATCGAGAGGATGCGCCCGGCGTGAAGAAACGGTCGCCGTATTTTAGGAGGATTTCGCAATATCCTCACATCACAAATTGTACTTGGGCGCCTGAGGAGGCCAGTGCAACACGTGAGCAAACTGACGACCCCACGCCTGAAGAAGCTCACGCAAATGCCTCGCTCGGGCTGTTGTTCAAGCTAACTTCGCCCAGAGCTAGCGAGGGAGGGACTCGCGGATGTGGCCGCGCGGATGATGATGACGCAAATGATGGGGACAAAGAATCTCGAAAGAGAATGGATCGCCCCGAAACCAGTAAATTCATGGCGACGGTCGCCGGTCGCTACTTGTTGTACTCGGAAGAACGTCGTAAAAACACCCCGCTGTCAATCGAAGGAAAGAATCCTGGCACGTTCTATAGCGTGTGCATGCCACTCAATGGCTTTCATCCACATTATCAGGCCGAGAGGATCTACTTCGGCCGAGTCAACGTGACGGAGCTTACGAATGTTTTTCTTGTTCAATTCCGGAGCAGGCTTAGCCGTACTGGGGATAAAGGGCACAGGACCGACCACACAGAAATTAAATTTCTAAAGCGGTGGCTTGATGAAAATGATCGAGCGTTAGAGGAGCTCTTGCACGATCTGGCCACATCTAAGCGTATGGCCTGGTCTTTCTTCTACTCGGAACAGGCACCGGAAGAAGTCGGGCTCGACAAGGTTCGATTTGAGATCACCGAACCCGCATGGTTTGCTCTGATTCCAGAAAATGAGATTGACGCAAACGACGAAGCTATTCAAGACTGAATCAGGGGTGCATTTGTGTCCCCGGAATGAGATGCCGAAGCGGTGCATGTCGGCAGCATTCGACAAACTACTCCTTTACCTACAATTGTGGCTTAGAACGCCTAACAAAACCGCTGAATGTATCTCCAGCAGATGAGTATGCAGGCAAGCGAGAGGAATGCCTGATGGATATCGGCACGGCGCTCGTGGCGGATGCGTAATCGGCGGAAGCGGTGCAGCCAACCCAGTGTGCGTTCGACCACCCAGCGCCATTTACCCAGGCGTTCGCGCGGCTCGATGCCATAGCGGGCTATGCGTGGAACGATGCCACGGCTGCGCAACCAGGCCCGATGGGCGCGCGAAGCATAGGCCTTGTCGGCATGCAGTTTGGCAGGACGTTTGCGTGGACGGCCAGTAAGACCTGCTACTGAAGGGACGGCTTCAAGCAAGGGAACCAGCATGCGGGAATCATGTACCTGAGCCCCTGATATGCTCGCCACCAGAGGCAGACCGCGTTGATCGACGAGCAGATGGTGCTTGCAACCGAGCTTGCCGCGGTCGGTGGGATTGGGGCCGGTATGCTGTCCGCCGAGGGGGGGATGGCACGCTGGCCGAGTCGACACTGGCGCGTTCCCATTGAATCTGATCGTATTCCCGCAAGTGCTGCAGCATGGCGTCATGGATGCGTTGCCAGCTACCTGCCTGTTGCCATGCATGCAGGCGCCGCCAGCAACTCATGCCGCTGCCGCAGCCCAGTTCACGGGGCAGATATTCCCAAGGCAAGCCTGTCTTGAGGACGAACAGGATGCCGGTCAAAGCGGCGCGGTCGTCAATGCGAGGGCGCCCACCTTTGGGGGAAGGACGATATGCTGGTAGCAATGGCTGAATCAGCGCCCACAGGTCGTCAGGAAGAAGGGCTTTAGCCATGGCGCGGCTCCCGAAAACAATGTCAGGTGGGTTTGAGCAGCTTCGGGACCGTTTGTTTCTCTGGACGACGTTTCGTTAGGCGCTCTAAAAATGGGGGATTGCCCGACACGAAGGCACTGACGCCAGCCGGTCTATTGAGCCTGCCCGCCACGTCAACTCGCCGTTTGGATGTCAGCTGAGGGTGATCTCCGTGACGATCAGAAAGGCCCCCCCCGGCGTGATGTGCTTCCTTGACTTACTACCAGCTACTTAGATCAATAACTTGAAGTTAAATCCTCAAATAAGAGAATAACTTCACTTATATGAATTTAGTAGGATATGTACTTCGTTCTAAGTTCCTTAAATGCTAAAATAGTGAAATTACTTTCCATATAGCGCGCTAACTTCAACATGTTGGATTTTACATTCGCTACACCCACCGAACTGTGCATGGAGATAGCGCGGCGTCTCAAAGCACAACGCATGCGCCTGGAACTCTCTCAGCCTGAACTCGCACAGCGCGCGGGCGTCGCATTGGGCACGGTGTCTGGTTTTGAAAAGACGGGGAAGGCCACACTCGAAACGTCGTTGCGCCTTGTCGTTGCCTTGGGCCTGACAAAAGAACTTGAATCGCTCTTTTTGCAAAAGCCGACGTCAATCAAAGAACTGGAAGAGGCCAGCAGGCCAGTTCGCCAACGTGTTCCCCGGAAAAATAAAAGGGCGTCATGAAAAAGCTCAACGTCAATTTTTGCGGATGGGGTCAACAATGGCATCTCGGCACGCTTGCACACGAAGGGCGTGCTCTCCTGTTCGAATACTCTGATGAGGCACTGCAGCGGGGTATCGAACTCTCTCCAATTTACTTGAAACTGCGCAAAGTGGCCTATTCGGATTTTCCGAACAGCCAAGAGAACCTGCCGGGGTTGATTGCCGATTCGTTGCCTGACGGCTGGGGCCGGCTTCTGATGGACCGCTGCTTCCAAAAGGATGGGCGCGACCCGACTGGCATTTCACCATTGGATCGACTGGCGTTCATCAATGATCGCGCGATGGGTGCGATGGTGTTTACGCCGCCCGATGCGTTGAGCCATGATCCGGAATATCAGGAATTGCGCGTACTGGCCGAAGGCGCGCAGGCGGTGCTGGCAGGCAAAGATACCGCGACCCTCGAACAGCTGGCACTGACTGGCGGCTCGCCCCACGGCGCGCGACCAAAGGTTTTGGTTCAGTACAACGGCGCTACGGGACAGGTCAGTACCGACCGCGCTGCGCCTGGCGCGGCATGGCTGGTGAAATTCCAGGCTCAGGGTGAAACCAAGGAAGTATGTGCTATCGAGAAGCTGTACGCTACCATGGCGGAGAAATGCGACCTGGACATGCCCGCCACGAAATACTTCGACTTGTCCCCGAAATTGGCCGGCTTCGGAATCGAGCGCTTTGATCGTCAAGGCGGCATGCGGGTGCCGACCCTGAGCCTGGCTGGTTTGCTCGACGACAATTTCCGTTTGCCGACACGGGACTATACGGTGTTCTTAAAAGCGACCAGGACCCTGACCAAGGACGAGCGGCAGGTAAAGAAGGCTTTCGAGCGATGTGCATTCAACGTCGTCTTCCACAACCGTGACGACCACACCAAGAATTTCGCCTACGTGATGAACGAATCGATGCAGTGGGAGCTGGCGCCATGTTACGACCTGACGTACAACGTCGGCGTTGGCGGTGAGCACCAGATGACGGTCAGCGGTGAAGGTCGTCACCCGGGGCTACAACACCTGCTCAAGCTGGCGGCTGCGGTCGACCTGCCTGAGACATGGGCTCGCCAAACGATTGAGCGCATCACGACCGTGGCGGGCCAGTTCTCCACTGATGCAAAAGGGAGCGGCATTAAGTCAGCCACTCGGACCTCCATCAAAAACGCGATCGAAGCAAACCGGAAGAGGATGGCATAACGTTGTGAATCGCCACCAGTAGCTCAGACTCGTCTGATTCATAGTTCTTGAAAGATGAAAAACCAATGGATTGTGTCAGGGGCCTGGGCGTCCTGCGAAGCACCTGGTTTGCGATCTCATAGCTGCCTGATCCAACGACGAGATCGGGTCTGGCCTGTCAATCCCCCTACCCTGCAGAGGATCCTGTCGCGCTCCATCACATACGGCTTGAGCTTCGGACGGTTTCTGTATGAGCTTTCCGTGACCAAGCACTTTGTGATTTTGTAGTTGAGTTTTTGCGGGGTGCGGCACATTCGATTCGAGTCCACTTTACATTATTTTTGCTCTGCAACAATATATTTAGATTAGAGTGTCGCAGCCACCGATTGAGTCCGCAGCCGCAAGCTGCCTTTCAAATTCATTTAAGTTAGACCTGATAGAAACTTTGAGCATAGTGGTGCTGGCATTAATTTTTTTGTCTTTACCTGTCACCATTGGCCTGCGGAATTCTTGTCGCGCGGATAAAAATAATTCGCGTGGGGGCGCATGGAGCGGCAGGATGCGTTCTACGCTATATTGCGCAAGGCCTGGGGCTGCCGATAGTCGTTGTTGCTCTGGTTTCTGCCTTTTTGATGCTCCTCTCCATTTGCGGTGGCCCTGCATGGATTTGGCCTATCTTTTTCTATGCTCTCATCACCTACTTTGCCATTGGTTGGGCCCTGGTGTGGATAGCTGTGGGATGTTGGTTTCTTGCGAAGCATTCTCTTGCTAGGATAAATCGCCACTCGTAGCTTAGACTCTCCTGATCCATAGTTTTGAAAGATGGAAAACCGATGGATCCTGTTAGGGACCTGGGTGTCCAGCCAGGCACTAGGGCTGCGATCTCGTCGCTACCGGATCCAACGACGAGATCGGGTCTGACGTACCAATCGCCCTGTCCTGCAGCGGCTACTACCGCGCTCAAGCAAATGCGGCTTGAGCTCCGGCTGATTCCGGTAGGAATTCTCCCATGGCTAAACGCCTTGCGACGTTGTAGCAGAGGTTTTGCGGGGCGCCGACTTTGACTTAGCACCTCGCCGTGTCAGCGTTCTGGGGCTCGCCGCCACCGCCGGTCTATACGTTTGAACGTCAATCGGTACTGCAACGCATTGTTTTGGTCGCGTTGCATTAGAGCGTGCGCTCATACTATCCGCTCTGTTGATTGGCATACGCCGATATGGATCGGGTTGGTGTGGCAGGATCAGGGAATATCTGGCTGGTCAGCACAGCCTCCCCCTCTCCTGCAAACACGCTTATCGACGCGGTATCGAATAGGATGCGCAAGCGTAGTTGTCCGCGCGTCGCTCACGCCGGATGAGCAGTTAATAATAATGATGCACTTGTGCGCCTGTGATCTTGGCGACTGGTGACAATCCACGCATCTCCACAAGCCAATCGTGCTTGTAGCCGAATTTGCCATAATCAGCCAGGTTTCCGGTTGTGTGCCCGTAACCAGCCGGTGCTGGCACGTTCGCAACGTCGGCGCTAAGCCGGTCGCACATGATTTGATCGCGCTTACGGAGCCGACTCAAGATCGCTTCACGGACGCTTTGCAAAACACATGCTCGCATCCATTCGCGAAGCCGATGCCAACGGGTCATGCAGCTGTCACAGCTCAGGTATTGCCGCTATCTCCCCGAAGCGGTCCTTCAACTGCTGAGTAAAGACGTGATTTCTCGCCAAGCGCGCCAGATGGATCTTGAGCTGCGTGTCGCCCCAGCCGGTCAGCTCGCGCACGTGGCGGCGGCTAAAGCGGAAGTCGGCCTGCTTCATGCCCAGCCGCTCGGCTTCCAGCTTGACCCAGCCATGCAAGGCATTCAACAGCTTGCGCGTTTGCGGCGGCAGCTCGTCGAGCGTGCGGCCCAGCACGTCGTGCGCGAGTCGGTTGGCGATGGCAATGTCAGACGGCAGCACCTCGATGTAGCGCACCGCCTTGCCCCGGTGCTGCACCGTGTGCGTGGGCCGCTGGTACTGGTGCAGGAACCCGCGCCGGCGCGGCCGGCGCTGTGCTAAACGGTATAAATGATATTGAATGTTTTAAGCACAGCGGCGCCGCCAATTCAGTCAAGGCCGCGCAGCGCCCGCAGGGCTTGGCCTTGACGGCCGCGATCAAGAGCACGCTCACACATGCGGTGCGAGGCGGGTTCTTGCCTTGCACCGCTTGTAGACGCGGTTGATTTTGAAGTTGCGGTTGCGTGCACTTGGCCTGACTGACGGCGAAGCGCGGCGGCAAGCGAGGAACAAGCGCGCCCTGTAGCACTGACTGGCAGCACCCCGTGTGGTGGACGCGCGCAGCGCCTGACCGAAACCATGCGTACAGCGCACGCACTGGCTTAGCAGGCCCGCAGGGGCGCAAGACATAAGGCCTATTCTGTCAACCCGAAGGGCCCGGCGTAGCGCGGGGTCGCCCCACCAAGTGAAGCGCAGCGCAACGACTGGGGCGATTTGCAACAGAATGTCGCCTTATGTTAAAGCGGCCGCGCAGCGGCCGATTTACCCCGGAGGGGCTGTGCTTTTGCGTGGCAGGTAGCTGGCTGACGGCGAAGCGCGGCGGCAAGCGGTGCGCGGCACCGCGCGCCTGGTAGCCCACTTCTGCATCAAGCGTGGCTGTTGCCTTCCGCAAGCGCGGCTGGCAGTACCGCGCAGCGGCTGACCAGGTCGTTCGAATTCACTCTACAGCTGAGCTCGTGTCCGTTTGGTAGCACCGACCCCGTGCCGTTCGTGCTACTTTCGAAGTGGCAGCCAGTAACACCCAACTACTCTGAAATTTTCATCCACATAACAATTTCCAATTACCCCCCCATCATCCGATGCGAAACCATAACAAGTAACATTTTCACTCCCTTCAATGGAGCCCATTGCAGCAATCAATTCATCAAGGCCCAAAGCGAAAACACCCGCTTTCCCTAGAGTCATCAAATGCACACGTGCACTTGCAAGCACGTCCTTCACTGGCATCAAGCCAGGGGCTTCATACACTGCCCTTGCATCTGGCGATTCTAATATTTCCTTTGTCTTTTTCCACCAGTCGGACTCAAGCCCGTGAACTGGTTCGAGCGACAAAATGAATTTCATTTGATTCATTACCTTACCCTCATTGCGCCATCTCTAACGCCTCGCATTAGGACTTCGCTTTCATAATACACATCAGGTGACCAAGACCATGACCATGAGGCACCTTTCGGCGGCGCACCAACAGGCACCTTCAATATCACTCCCCCAACACCGTTTTTTGATGCATGCTTCTGCGCAATTTCCAACGATCTAGACCAAGATGTAAATTGACTTTGTGCAGCCACTCCACCGAGATTGTGTGCCTCTTCGGTTACATTTCCCAGGACGTTACCTGGTACCACACGTCCCCGAAGGGCCGCTTGTAAGGCAGGATGACCCGCGCTAACTCCTCGATAGAGATATTGAACCTCTGAAGCCAAGGCCGGACCGGCTTCGCCGGCCCCACCAAGTCCAAATAGCGTCGCGGTCTTCCACCAGCTTGCCACTCGCATCCCAGCATTCATAACCGTCGTAGCAATTTCAGAATTTAGGTCATTAATGTAGTCCTGGACTGGATCGCCCGTATAGGATTTAACGGGTGTCGCTTCCAATGTACCCTGGTGAATACAACCCAGTGAGTCGCACCTAGTTTCCCGATTAGCACCAGAGAAGAAGTCGGAAGCTCTCTTCAGAATCCCGTCTCCCGTGTTTGCCGAGACTAATCTTCTCGTCGCCGATACACAACTCGAACTGATTCGCTTGGCCAGTCAATGGGGGCTTTAGTAACTACCACATCGATAACATAGGTAATTGATGCCTCCTGTAACGCTTCGAACTCACAAGCTATGTCCTCGATCTCTTCTCGATCAATGGCGTTATCTTCGGCCAACACAAAAATAAGCAACCAAGAGCTTCCATCATGCGAAAGTCCAACCGTTCGAAAGTTAGAAGAAATGGCACCAAGGAGTGCCTGCACCAAGCGTAACGTTTGGATGCACCAAATATCGTTTGCAATTTCAGTATTCATCACGGAGTCCAAGTTGGATTCATTGGGACGACACTAGGCGCTGATGTCCCTTTGATCATAAACACATTTGTCGGCTGACTAGGGTAACGAGGGAGATTTACGTTTATACCCGTCACTCCCTCGAAGCGTACTACTGGGAAGCCAGCTTGAGATTTTCCGAGAACCTGAGCTGCACCGGCACGGTATGCATCAAGCACCTTTTGCGCATCTGACACGCTATCGAGCATTCCACCGCCCCGATATTCCTGTCGACCTGCAATATGCCGGAGCTGCTTTTGGCTAATTTTCTCAGCGACCTCAGGGAAGTCCGCAGCGGATAAACGAGAGGCGGCGCCCTCCGCCAAGCCGGCCAGACCACCACCCACTGCGCGCGCACCATTGACCAACATCAAGCCATCAGCTGTATCCTTTCCTTGCTGACCAAAATATTTGCTCGTTGGTGTAAAGGGATCCCACAACGGCATCGGCTCAATAGTGCCGTTAATGTCACCAATAGCAGTAAAGAAATTCCCTGCTTGAATCAATCCATGGGCAACCGCGTTCCCGGCCCCAGCTGCCAATGATTGCAGAATATCGCCCTGAGTCAAATTCGTAACTTGAATTCCGTTGGTGTTTGCCGAAACCGTGGTTACTCCGAGTTATTAATCCGGCGCTAATGCGATGCCAAGGGCCGATGAAATCTGATCATCTATAGTCCTAAAGCTTTGTAGTCCTCGCTCCCCAACTGGCTCTTTAGGCATGGAGAGACGATGATCGTATTCATCAAAGTACCATCCACGCGAATCCATAAAACAATGCTTTGGAAGTCGATCCATGGGGCCAAGTTCACGATGCTCAATCGTTTCGAAGTAACCCTTACTCCAAGGAAGCTTGTTGGTCAACATCGGAGCAGTCAGCAATTGGCCGCGCATTAGTGTTGGCACATCTTCTTTTCGCTTTGATCTTTCGCTATATATATAAATTAAAATACAATCGGCCATCGGACCGATTTTTGCATCTATAGCGATGACACGGCCATAAAGGAAGAGGCCATCAGGAGGTAACATTACAAAAACATCGCCTTTCTTTGGTGATGTTTTTGTTTTTTTTAATGAGACAAGATTCATCTTAAAATCCATTTGATCTTAGCCATTGCTTACCCCAATCAACAGCTTGTTGATAATAGGAATGCTTCGGACTAACACTATTTCGAATGTTTTGGAAATTCGGTTTTTCAACTATTCGAGCCTGCTCGATTGCTCTCGCTTCTCCGCGCGTTACAGGAGTTGAAGTCAGCGGATTAAGCACAAATCGTTCCCCATGAGCAGCCTGCCTGTTCGCAAGATTGTTCGTAATACCCACGTAGACTGGCTCTGATTTCAAGACGCCCTCATATACATGCACGTCGACCTTACCACCGCGCAATTCAATTGGCAATTCCCTACCAGGCACTCCGAGTTTTCCGGTATTCCCTCTAAGAGTACCAGCGATCATTAACCCAGCTTCTAAATTATCGGCCAACCCAAACGACCACTGTGACAGATTCCCGTATAAAAAATTACCTGTCTCAGTTTTCTTCGTCGAGAAATACTCCCCTAGCAAATCCAAATGGTGCGGAACATCGTAGCCGATGACGGAATTTTTGAAATGATCCGGGTGTGTTGCAACAAATTTTTGCTCAGTATTGGTGTTTGCCGAGTCAATGCGAGCTCAGAAGTAATGCCTCGCAAGAACTCGCGGCATCCATAACATCGACCCACTCCGGTTTTTCTATATATTGAGCATCCTCTAGATTCATCCCGTATGTTGCAAATAGGCTGTCAAGGCAACGTACTAAATTGCGAATTGACTGGGCTTCCAAGTCATTTTTAAGAAACCACCCGATAGCTTCGCCTGGGTCACTCCCCAGACAGGTATCGTCGTAGATAAAATGAATTGCATAATCCAATTCATCATGCACGACATCGGGATATGGCTCATCCCGAACCCATACCGCCAACTGATACTCTTTGTCGGCCAAGGAGTGCAAATATCCAATCAATTCCTCACGCATGTGCGGGTATTTCATTTCGGCGCGTTCCATTTTTCCCATTTCAAATACTCACTTAATGGAATATGTGCCGACTCAGGGCTCTGCTTAATCGATCCTTGAATTGGCATTCCATCACGTCCAATGACCCTACCTTCGTAACGGACAACTACGTGATCTACTTGCTGCACTGGCTGTGTGTTCAGGGGATTACCCTGATCAACGCGAACTCCATTACCCTTATTGTTAGGGTCTTGCCAACGCTGGCCAACCCCTTTGTTATTGGGTACACCCTCACCCCAAGAATCTGGGAATTTGCCTGTGACCGATTTTGGTACAGACCAACCAGCTTCTACAGAAGCCCCTTTTCCAGCCGCAGAGCCACCCATCGTTGCCAACTTCAACGGCAATAGGAGTTCGAGGGCTTCACCAAACACGGGGGTGTCGTAGCCTAACCTGGCGCCGCTGCCGAATGCATAGTAGTCAGGCCCGCCTGGCAACGCACCGCTCAACAGATTGAACCCACCCTCCAACAGGTTGACACCTGTGTTCCAGCCCGCTTTTCCAAAATCCAAGAGCGCACTCGGAAGACCTTTAGAATCCAGCCCACTTACTGATTTGTTTGCCGAATCAGTGTAGCCCACTGCATCCTATCGTACCGCAGAGGCTCAACCCCAGCATCCATGCGGGTTCCCGCGCCATGCGTGGGGTGCGTTATCCAGTTAAAAGAGCGAGACCCCCTAATGTGGGTTTTTGGCCTATCAGCGGCCGACGACCCGACGCAGTATATCAGGCGTTATCAATGAGGCAAGCGGCAAAAAGCCGCCAGAATGGCGGCCGTCAGACAAGCGGATTATGGGAAGTGGAGGCGAGTCAGCGCGGCGCGTAGCCGGCGGCGGCCAAGGCGGCGCGCAGACGCTCGCCGGCATCGAGCATGGTCCACGCCTCGTCGGCGTCGACGGCCAGGCTGCGGTAGTCGTCCAGGCCGACCCGCTTGAGGAACTGCGCCAGGGCCAGCGCCTGGGCGGGCGACAGATCGGCAGTGATGCTTACCAGCGGTTCCATGCTCAATCCTCCTCGTTGGCTTCGGCGTCAAGCATGGCCAGCAAGGCGGCGCGCTCGATGTCGTCACCGGCATCGCCCTGCCCGGCCTGGCCGGCGGCGATCACGCGGCCCGGATGGGTGGCGGTGTGGATGTCCTTGAGCATACGGATGCTCACCTGGGTGTAAATCTGCGTGGTGGACAGGTCGGCGTGGCCGAGCATGGCCTGTATAAACCGGATGTCGGCCCCGTTCTCCAGCATCAGGGTCGCCATCGTGTGGCGGAACAGGTGGCAAGCGCCGGTCTTGCCGATGCCGGCCGCGTTGACGTGATCGCGCACCAGCTGCGTGAGCCGGTTCGGGGTGAACGCCTCGCCCAGGTTCGACAGGAACAGCGTGCCGTCGTCGCCACCGCTGGCCAGCTCCGGGCGCACGTCGTCGCGGTACTTGGCGATCCACTCCAGGGCGCGCTCGCCGATGGGGATCATGCGGTCTTTCTTGCCTTTGCCCTGGCGGATCATCACCGTGCCCCGGTCGGCGTCCATGTCGTGCAGGTGCAGGGCCAACAGCTCCATGCGGCGCATGCCGGTGCTGTACAAGGTCTCCAACATGGCGCGGTCGCGGATGCCGGTCGGCGTGCCGAGATCGGGCTGGGCCAGCACCGTTTCGGCCTCGCGGATCGTCAGCACGTGCTTGGGCAGCCGGCGCTCCAGTCGAGGCAGCTCCAGCTCGCTGGCCGGGTTGTACAGGATGTGATTGTTCCGCGCCAGCCATTTGAAGTAGGCGCGCAGCGGCGTGATGCGCGTGTGCTGGCTGCGCGTGGTGAGCGGCTGGCCGTCCTCCTTCCTGTACAGGAACAGATAGCGCTGGTAGCGTTCCAGGATCGGCTTGGTGATGTCCTGCGGCCGGCCGAGACCGCGCTCGTCGCACCAGATCAGGAAGTAACGGATGTAGACGTCGCGGGCCTCGATGGTGGCCAGCGAATAATTCTTCTCATGCTGCCAGGCGTTGAAGCGCAACAGGTGGTTGTACAGACTGTCGCGGTCGCGCACGTCGCCGATGACGGCCTTGGCGGTGGACGTTCCCTTGCGCGCCATGGTCGCTGTCCTCAGGCGTCGCCGGCCGCGCTGGCGGCCAGCACGGCGGTTGCGCTACGATACGACGGGCTGCGCGCCGTGATGGCCTGACGCGATTTTTGCACATCATCGTTGCTCGCTTCGTCGCAAGCCGCATCAGCACTGGCAATCAAGGCAATTTCATCCTGCCGACCAGTGGCCTACCGCACCCCGACCACACCCCGACCGGGGGCCGACCGCTCGCCATGTACCCCCGACCGCTGAGCGTCGTAGGGCAAGGTGGCCTTGCCATCGAGCTGCGCCATGTCGGTCAGCCCCATCAGGAAGCGGCCACCGGCATCGCCCTCGCCGTCATAGACCAGCTCGTATTCCAGTCCCTGGCCACGGGCCACGCGGTGCGCCAGGATGTATTCCAGCTCGGTCAGCCTGGCCAGGTGTATCTTGAGCTGGGTGTCGCCCCAGCCGGTCAGCTCGCGCACCAGCCGGCGGCTGAAGCGCAGGTCGGCCGGCTTCATCGCCAGCCGCTCGGCTTCCGTCTTGACCCAGCCGTACAAGGTCGTCAGCAGCTTGCGGGTCTGCGGCGGCAGCTCGTCCAGCGTGCGGCCCAGCACGTCGTGCGCCAGGCGGTTGGCGGTGGCGATGTCATCGGCCGTCACCTCGATGTAGCGCACCGCCTTGCCGCGGTGCTGCACCGTGTGAATGGTGCGCTGGTACTGGTGCAGGAAGGTGATGGCGCGGATCAGCGACAGGTATTTCATGTGGTCGCGCCGAGTGCGTGTTTTGTCGTCCAGGAAGGTCAGCCGGTCGGCGTAGGGGTTCACCACCTTCAACGGTTGCAGCAGGCGCTGGGCGTTGCGGTGCAGGGTCAATATGGCGTCGCGCTCTTCGTCGGCCAGCAAGCCCTCCAGCGTTTGGCGCTTGCGCTGCAAGGCGTGGATGTCGCGGGTCTGCTCGCGGCTCTCGTTGACCGTCAGCACCACGCAGCGGTTCAGCAGTTCCTCGTCGATGTCGATCGCCGTCGTGGTCAGGAACAGCATAACCGGCCCCTCCACCTTGTATTCGTGCGTCGTCAGCAGGCCCGTGGTGGCGTCCTTGCCGGTCGATGCCATGCTGACCTGTCCATCCGATTGCAGCAGTTTTAACGCGTAGCTGGCCTGCGCCGCGCCTTCTTCTTCGGCGATGGCCAGTATCTTGTGCTTCAAGCTGGTCTCGCCCATGTAGAACAGACTCTGGCCCGTCATGGCCGAGTAGCGCACCTGCGCCTCGTCGGGCATCAGGGCTAGCACCGCGTCCATCAGCGACGACTTGCCGGCGGCGCTGGACGACTGGATCAACACGGCCAGCGGCTTGTCTAACTGGCGCGACACGGCCGCCAGATAGCCCACCAGTTTATTGGTCTCTTCGCCGACCATGCCGCAGGCGTCGAAGTCGGCCAGGATGCGCGCCAGCAGTTCGGGCGATTTCAGCAGCTCCAGCGCGGCGGCCTGCTCCGCATCGGACAGCTTCGGTCCCTCGTCTTCCTTCTTGAGCGCCGCCTGCAGGTTGGCCGTTTGCAGCTCTTCGAGCTTGAGCAGCACGCGGCCAAGGTCGTGTTTCAGCACGTCCTCGGGTTCGCCCAGTTCGACGCCGGCCTGCTTGATGAACGCCGCCCGCGCCTTGGCCTGGTACAGGTCGAAGGTGTCGACGTGGAAGCGCTCGTCGCGCGACACCAGCAGATTCACTTTCAGCGCCTCGGGGTTCAACGGCTTTTTCCACCCGCGCACGCGGTAGCGCCGTTCGCCATAGGTCAGCACCAGTTCGGCGTCGCTCTGCTCCATCGGCGTATCGACTTGCGGCGCGGGCGGCAGCGGGCTGGCCAGCGCCGGCTCGGCGACGACCGACGCGGCAGGTTCGACCGGCGCTGGCGGATCAAGCACCACGTCGGCAGCTAAGGGGGAAACATCAGCAACGGCGGCAAGAGCATCAGCCGGCGCGGACGTGGGCGCGGGGCCGTGCCCTTCCGCCATCCATTCGGCCTTGCGGATCAGCAGGGCCAGCGCCTTGTCCGGCGGGGCCATCTTGAGCGCGTACTCGTTGGCATCCATCCCCTTCGGGAACAGGATGCGGTAGCAGGCTATGCCCAGCGCCGTCAGCTTTTCCGCCAACGCGGTGGCGGCCTGGTTGCCGGCATCGTCGCGGTCGTAGGCGATCAGCACGCGCTTGACGCCGTGCCGCTGGAACGCGGCCAGGTGGTCATCGGTAAAACCGCCCGCGCCGTAGCTGGCGGTGACGTTGCTAAAGCCATGCACCCAGAACGTCATGGCGTCGATCAGCGCTTCACACAGGATCACCTCGCCGCCGCTGGCGATCACGCCTTCCTCGTTCCACACGCCGGCATGTGGGCCAGGCAGATAGAGGTGGTAGGCGGTGCCGGTGCGCAGGTTGTTGAGGATCTTGCGGCCGTAGACTTCGTGCACCACGCCGTTGGTGTCGATCACCGGCACGACCAGCGAGCCATTGAAATGCTCATGGCCGGACTCGCGCAACAGGCCGATGGCTTGCAGCCGGCCGCGCACTTCCTGGCCTTCCTTCCACGCCTTGTTCGGCAGCCGGTAGCCCAGCGTCCGATTGGCGTAACCAAGTTTAAAGCGCTCGATCAGCTCGGGGTGATGCAGGCCACGGATTTTCAGATAGTCCAGCGCTTCCGGGCTTTGCTTCAAGGTCTCGTGGTAGTAGTCCAGCACCTGGCGCATCGCGGTCTGGCCGTCCGCGTCGTCGCCCAGTGGCAGCGGTGCCGCCTTCAGCTTGCCGGTGGCCAGCGGCTTGGTCGGTGCCGGCGTAGTGCCCAGTCCCAGCTCGCTGCGCAACCGTTCGACGGCGGCGCGGAACGACAGCTTGTCGAACTTCATCAGCCAGTCCACCGGCCCGCCGGCCGCACCGCAGCCGAAGCAGTGGAACAGGTTCTTGGTCGGCGTCACGATCAGGCTGGCCGTCGCTTCCTAATGAAACGGGCAGCGGCAGGTGTAGTCCTTGCCCTTCTTACTCAGCTCGATGCCGGCGGTCTCCATCAGCCGGACCAGCGATACCTCAGCTTTGAGCCGTTCAATTTCCGCTGCCGGGATACGCGCCATAAAAATCGACCTTTTGCAAAAAACCTGTCAAGGGGGTTTGAAAGAAAATAACTGGTTTGCAGTCTACGCCATTTTGGCGTAGAGTCAACTACCAATCAAAAACAGGGGTTATCGTTATGAAGTCGATACAGCAGCAATGGATTTCAGTCATGACCCAAGACGAGAAGGAATATTTCAAGGTACTGGGTGCCCGCATCGCGCAATTGCGTAAGGATCAAGGCCTGACGCAAGTTCAGCTTGCCCAGGCGCTCGACATTTCTCAGCAGATGGTGGCGTCCTACGAAGTCGGCCGTCGGCGCGTTCCAGTGTCGCTGCTGCCAACCTTGGCGCGTGCGCTTCGGGTTCAGATCGATGAGCTGCTGGGTACTGCCGTGAAGGTCCATGCCAAGCGCGGACCAGCATCACAGTTAGAGCGCAGCATGGAACGCATCAACGAGCTGCCGAAGCAGAAGCAGCGCTTTGTCGTGGAAATGCTGGAGACCATGCTGGCCCAGGCAAATGCCAACGCATAGCCTTCTTCCTTAGCAGCTAAAAAATAAAGCCGTACCCATCACCCGCACCATCAGCAGCGGGTTGGGGACGGCTTTTTTTAAAACTAAAGATAGCTCTACAAACACCAATCGGTCTGTATCACAGATTTGGAAGATTTTTCATCGACGAATCAAGGGCTTGCCTGCGGCTGTAAAACACGAAGCAGCCCTTTGTGTTACAGGCGATCCTTGAATTCATGCGGGTTGCGGGAACATCTGTGATGTGCGTATGGTGTGTAGTAGTTTAGGACGGCCTTTTGACCATCATTTTTGCCCCCAGATGCGGTATCGGATCATCGCAAACAGGGCAAAAGAGCGTATTCAATCAAGCGGGTTTTGCATTGGCTAGCTCAATTACAGCAGAATTTCACGCTATTTCAGAGAATTTCATTGAGTCGCAAATAATTTCAACGGTTTGCAGATATTTGCAGCTTATTTCACTGGTTTTCAAACTATTTCAGGAAATTTCATCATGCCAGATATCCAGCCACCAGCAACCACCGATATCGTATCGCTCGATGCAGCACGCCAGCGCCGGCATTACATCGATCTGGCTAACGCGCATCCGGCATGGCTGGAGATTAAAGCGTCATGGGCCTTAGAAGGCATTGAACTGGTCGATGACAACGCCGTGGACGCCGGCCGCATGATCGCTGGTGACATCACCTATGCCCAGCTCATCAACGAGTTGCGCATCAAACATAGCCGGCAGACATTGTCTGACAGCGTAGCACTTTGATTTTGCTGACAAAGCACAACGGCCGCCATACCAGCGGCCGTTCACAAACAGCAAAGTGTCTGACACGATTTACCCCGTAGATTCAACAGCATATGGGAGATTTTGAGGGCTCGTGTCAGCGTGCGTCATGTGTGAGACATGGTTGGGGGAGCGGGGACTCCCCGCATCGTGCCAAGTTGGCCGCCATCTTCCATCGTACTGTCATTCTCCAGAAAAAGGATTTTATGTTACTTATATAGAAAAATGAAATCCTTCACCATCAATAGTAGTTCCTTTAATGAAATTTTCATTTATTTCAAATTTATCAATTGGCCCATTAGTCAGATATTTCCATCTTTCATCACCATTGAATGAAATATTGATAAATCCAATTTCATCTCGAAGAATTAATTCTTCAGAGAAAAATATAAATTCATGGAAAACACAAGGCATTCTATATGAAAACCTCTTCTCAAAATTATTGGAGTTAAAACATGCAACGATTTCACATATCCCTACGAAAATATTTTCTTTTATAAAAATCCCTATTGGCACCAAACCCAAATTAGCATACCCAACAGTGAGTTTCTCTCCATTTGGCAAGCAAAAAAAACCCCAAGTATTCGCGTCAGCGGTCTCGACATGTCCAATGGGAACCTCATCTAGCAAAACTGAAGCAAGAGCACTTTTGGATTCGACTCCGGTCCATTCAATAGTTGTAATAGCCATATATTTTTACTTAGCAATAATCGTGATTACCCGACCTTCTTCTTCGACAAACTGAATTTTTGATCCAGTGCTAGTTACTCCAGGAAGAAAGAATTCATGCATAGTTCGACCAGGCACAGAGCTAGGGACAATGGTAGATGAATCTCGATATGCATTGTTGAATAAGCGGCCAACCTCTGCACGATTGAGTGGATTGTCAGCAATTCCAATACGTCCCGCGTTACCAGCTGCACGCGCTGCATTATAGGCATTGGATTGATCAATCCCTCTATTGAAGAGGAAGTCTAACTTTCGCCCAAAACTCAGTTCACCCTGCGCCGCAGCATCTGCGGCCCGTAAAGCAGCAGCCTCCGCTCTTGATCCACTAACAATAACCGATGGAATAACACTAGGAGGAACACCGTCAGCCATGTTTTGTACCTGGGACCCGAATCCAAAGAGTCCCAAGACTACCTGTCCAACTTTGGTGCTACCTAGCCAGCCACCACCGAGCAAGGAGCCGAGCCCGGTAGCGCAAGCTCCTTCGTGACCTACGCAGGCCGCCCCCTGAGCAACGGCAGGGTTTGGACTCGATAGCATTGCATCGCGAACGGTGTCATCCCTACTGTTTGCCGATACCTTATCAGCGCCCATGTTACTCGCATTATCCGCACTATTCGATGGTTTGGCGTTGCCACGATCCCCAACTAACCTACAATTTCCGCCGACCTTCTCACATCGCTCAGCGTTCTCACGCATTAGTCTGTCTGCAATGTTCTCAGTTTGATTTCCCGACTCACTTTTTGCCGCAAATCCGCTGGGATCCGTCAGATTGGTCGGGTTGTTCCACACATAAGTATAGCGGTTGTAACTCTGGCTATGCATCGGATCCTGGATCAACGGATCGGCGCTCATGAAGCGCGCCAGCAAGGGATCATAGATGCGCCCGTTCATGTGCACCAGGTCGAGCTTGTCGAGCATTTCATGGCCCGTATAGCCGCGGTTATCCGTCACGCAATCGAGGCAGTCCGGAATCCCGTAACCAGTAGCCTTGCGGCGCTTGCCCCAGCTGTCATAGGCCAGCTGCTCCTTGACTACACCGGCCGCATTGCTGATCGCCACCACGCTGCCCAGGCGATCCAGATGCGTCCAGTTCAGCTCTGTACTGCCCGTTGGCTTGTCGATCTCCACCCCCAGCCCCATCGGCCAGTAGGTTTTGACAGTTGGCGCGCCGCCCTTGACGTCCACTTCCATGGCGCCCGCGTAGTACGTCGTCGTACCATCGTTGCGCTCCTGGCGCGCACGCTGGTGTTCTGGCCCATACATGAAGATGCTGTTCTCACTGCCCTTGCTGATCGAACGCGGCATGTCAAAGCTGGTCCAGCTGAGCGCGCGCCCGGCGCCTGAGAGCAGGTTGCCATTGATGTCGTAATCGAGCGTGCCGATGCCAGGAATCGACTTGACCGCATGTGGCAGACGGCCACCCGCCGGCGCATATACGTAGTCGCCCGTGCCGACACCGGTCTTCGACAGCAGATTGCCGATACCATCGTAGCGGAAGCTTTGCACAGGCTGGCCCGCCACCGTGGCGCTGGTCAGACGGTTCAGACCATCGTAACTGAACTCTTCCGTGAAGCCCACGAGCCCGGCGCCCGGCCAGTATTGCGCGCGCTGCTTCACGTTGCCCAGCGCGTCGTAGTTATACGATTCAGTCAGCTGCCCCTGGTTCTGCGCATTGTTCAAGGTGCTAAACGACAGGTAGCCGGTATTCGGGTTGTACTCGCGGGCCATCTTCAAGCCGTTGCCCAGCGTAGCGGCCGTCACGCGGTGCGCGGCATCCTGCGCCGTCGCCTGCCACAGTAACAGCGGGCCGCGCCCGATGCTTTCCAAATAACCGCGTTCGTTATACCGCTGCGTAAACACCTTCGCCGTATCACTGCCGCGCTGGTAGGACTGGGTCAGCAATCGGCCCCAGGCATCATAGCCGGTCGTGGCTTTATAAGTCGCGGACTGTACCTGGTCCAGGCGGGTCGTGGTGATGGCAGGCCGGCCCAGTGCATCAAAACTGTGCTCGCGCCGATAATCGACCTTGCCGGTGAGATCCGTCGTGTACGCTTGCACTAACTGGCCGCAGCTTTTCAGCGCCGCGCAATTACTCTGGCCAGGAAGCAGATCATAGTTCCAGTAGCCGATCAGATCGGGCTCGCTGCGTTGCAGCATGCGCCCCAGCGCGTCATAGCGCAGCGTCGTCGCGCTGCCGGCGGCCGATTGCCGCGGGCTGACCTGTTTCCAGACCTGGCCCAGCGCGTCAACACCATACGTAATCTTGCCCAGGTCCGGGTCGTTCAGCGCGATCCGGCGTCCCAAGGCATCGTAGCTGACCGTGACCACATTGCCGGCCGGATCCTGGGTCTGCAGCAGATTGCCGTAGCCGTCGTATGTGTACGTGGTGGTACCACCGAGCGCGTCAACACTGCTGGCCAGCTTGTCCTGCATATTGCGTGTATCGCTCTTGCGCTGTCCCTTGGCGTTGGTCAGGACGGTGCGCAGCCCCGCATACTCGGTAGTCGCCGTCAATTCTTGGCCCGCATCGTTGCGGGTCGCGGTACTCGTCACGCGGTCCAGGTCGTCGTAAGCGAGCCGGCTGGCCGACACCTGAGCCGCGCTCATGATACGCGGCCAGTAGGTTTCAGCCAGGCGGCCACGCGCATCGTAACGGCTGTCAGTCACCACCAGCTTGCCATCAAAAGCCCAGCTTTGCGTGCGCAGCACATGCCCGGCGCTATCGCTGTACACCAGCTTGGGCAAGGCGACGCGCTGGCCATTTTTCATGTAGTCGGTGATCGCGATCGCGACCGCGCCGGCCGGACAGCTGGCGTCGCACACCTTTTCGTAGCTGCGCGTCTCGTTGCCGTCTGGTGCGGTTTCAATGCGTTTGCGACCGAAGCCATCTACCGTCTGGTTATACACCAGGCCGTTGATGTCGATGCGCTGTTTCAGCATGCCGCTGGCGGCATCGTACGCTGGATACGATTCCACCTGCCCCAGCGCGTTCTTCTTTGAGATCGGGAAGCGGCGCCGAGTGTCATACTCCACTTCGGAAACAATGCGCGTTTGCGCGGTGTTGCTGGCCGGATCGAACCAGCTCTGCGTGATCTTGTTAACCAGTCCAGACAAATTGCCCAGGCGGTTGTAGGACGTCATCAGCTTGAGTGTGGGGTCATTCTCTTGCTGCGTTTCCGTCAGCAGCAAACCTTGTGCATCATAGGTATAGGCCTTCGTGCGCGTGACCGTCAAGGACGGCGAAGTGCGGGTATCGGTCGTCTTCGTCAGGTCGGCCAGGCGCCAGGTGGCTTCAGTGCTAGCGTAGGTGTGCACGATCTGCGACTTGAACGTCTCGCCGCCGGGTACCGTGGCGATGACGGTGCTGCTGAGCAGGTTGCCATAGGCCCCGACTTCGTTGGTCGTGGTGACGTTGCCCATGTCGCTCTGATCGAGGTCGCGGCGCGACACGCTCGAGGTTTGCACGAACGGGTGACGGGTGATCTTGTTGTTCGCCTGCGTAACGGTGTACTGGCTCAGCGTCTGGCGCATGTCGCTGAGGACATTGGCAGCAGGTACCGGTGCAACCTGCGCATACTGAGTCGTCTGGCTGGCTCCGACCATGCCAATAAACGGGAAATCCTGACGGTACCAGGTGGTCGTGACATGCCCACTCTGCGCATTGGTCACATCCTGCCGTGCAAAACCGAGGTTGCCACGGCCGGAACCGTCGTTGGCGTTGCCAGCATAGCGATAACGCGACGTCACCCAGCCGCCCTGCCCGTTGCTGCGGCTGAAAGTCTTTACCAGCTGCCGCGTCACCGGTGCGCGCTTGATCGGATACGCCGGCATGATCGGTTGGCCGCGGATATCGTAGGCCACGTCCTGGTAGACGGTGGCATCGTTGACAGCGGCATATTCCACTTTTTCAACCAATCTCAAACCATTGGTCACGCTGATCAGCTTATCGATGGCCTGGCCAGGCATGGCCTGGTCGGCGGCGCCGGAAATTTCCCAGTTGCTACCGCCCAGATAGCTGACGATGTCCTGCTTGCCGTCGCCGTTGAAGTCGCCCAGGAATTGCGATTCCACTTTAATAAGATACGTGTTCGCTGGTGGCGGGGTGTCCTTCGTGAAGCCGGATGGCGTGTAAAAGGTGGAACCCGTCCAGGCTTCGCAGGTATGCGTGCTCGCATCGGCGCCCACATGGCACAACTGGTAAGCGGAGATATTGGCGGTGTTCCGGGTGTCATGGGCGGGACGCAAGACATCGACCACGCCATCGCCATCGAAGTCTCCTAGCGTCACGACCTCATGCGAATAACCGGTCCCGGAAGCGGGTAAAGCGCGGCAATCCCCTCCTGCATTGCCACCTTTCGAGTAGCAAACGTAGCCATTGGTCGATGTAAATTCGCTATTGTTTTTCAGCAGTGCCGCAGCAAACACCATATCGGTCAGCCCGTCCGCATTCAAGTCGCTGGTCAAGACGCCCGATGTTGCCGGCTCCAACACGCGGGTTGGGCTGACAGCCGTGATCGGGAACCAGCCGGACGAGTAATCGAACGTCCCAATCTTGCTGCGTGTGTACACATAGACTCCCTCTTTTGGGCATGTCCATATTCTTTTTGAAGCCAAGGGATCTTCTAATTCCCAGACGCAGCCGTTTAGCATGACCTGTTCGGTTCGTCCGTCGCCATCCATGTCGGCATTCGGGTGTGCGCCCACGCGTCCCTCGTTAAGACTGTCACCTAACAGCATATCCTCATTGGTGCCGTTCACCGCTCTGCAGTCGAACGCGCTTCCCGTCGAGAGGCATTTGTATTTTTTGTCGCCATACACATCACCGGCCGAGAGCAACAGGTCGTCACGATTGTCACCATTGAAGTCGCCCACCATGCGCGATGGTTTCGGTGGCAAGAAGATGTTGAAGGCATCGACAGGGAAACTGAGCGTGGTACTGCAGACAAATCCGCCGCCGGTACTCAGGCGCGAATGACACAAGCGCCAGTTGCTGATACGGTACTGGCCGAGTGGCTGGTCAGCAACGAGTAGATCGAGCTGACCGTCACCATCGAAATCACCGGTTTCCATCACATGGCCGGAAATACTGTTCATCGGCGTCGAGACCGTCCAGCCGTTGCCATCGGCATTCGAAAGGAACAGGCGCTGCTGGTAGTTATTGGCGGCGACACGGTAACGCTCCAAGATGTCAGTCTTGCCGTCGCCGTTAAAATCGCCGAATGCCAGCATGCCCTGCGGGCTATTGCTGAACCACGCGGCATCGCTGCCCATCGCCATCAAATTCGGTCCCTGGCGCACGCCGCCCAGGCTGACAAAAGCGCGCGGCGCATTCGGATTTTTCTTGCCCCAGTCAAACGTCGTCGCCGGCAAGCATATGCCGCTGGCATCGCATGTCCGTACCGTCTTGAGCAGGCTGCGCCCGCTGCTAGCACTCAGTTCATACGCCAGGTTATACCGCAACGCCGGCGTGCCGCCGCTACCGTCAGCTTGTGTATCGGTGCTGGTCACAATGCTTTTTAAGCGCAGACGTGCGTCGAAACGGCTGCCGGACACATAGGCCACCTGCGCATCGGGCCGGGCTTCGTACTGCAGTTCGACCTTGACGAACATCGCCTGGCCGGCGCGTGTGTTGCCACCCCAGCGGATCTGGGCCAACCGGCTTTCGCCGCTTGCCGCATCGAGGTTGTACCAATAGCCAATGGTGTTGCCCGAGCGGTCCGTGCTGCCCGACAGCCACCAGCGGTGCGCTAGCCCGTCGGTACGGCCTTGGCCCAGCAAATAGGTATCGGCGCGATCACCATAGGTCAATGTCTGGCCAGTCTTGGTCTCCACCGTGAAGCTGTGGCGGCCGTTCGCGAGCGTCGTGCGGATGCGGCTGAACGTGTCGATCTCGGTACGGTACTCGGCCCCGTCGCGCCAATAGTCGCTATCGTTGTCATGATTGCCGTTAATGAGGACCAGTTGCTGGCCATCCAGGCATAAACGATCGGCCGGCAGGAAGCGCGCCACGTCGGTGGTGTTGTTGACCGCAAAATTGCGGCCGCAGCGGTCGATGCTCGAGACGCCCACCACGCTCCAGCCCAGGCCCGCCACGCCACCGGTGTCGGTGCTGCTGTAATTGAGGCTCAAGCTCGGTTGCACTCCTGCCACGCCGGGCGGCAACGCGATGGGCAGGTTGTAAGTGGCCGCACCATTCCCAACGCCCATGCTCCCCGGCAGGGCACCGGCATCGGCATTCTTGAGTTGTGCCGGATAGCCGATCCAGACGGGCGAGCCGTCGGGATTCGGCGGCAAGGGCGGTGGCTCGGGCGGCGGAGTTACCGGGGTGTCATCGCTTAGCAACAGATCGATGATGGCTTGGAGTAAAGCCGCTTGGATTGCACTGGACGGCGTCGCGGGATTTGGATTTTGCGTAACGTTGATCACCAGATTGGTCGATGGCCCACCAAAGGGCAGATCGCCCTGCATTTGCCATTGAAAATTATAATTTCCTGGAACTTTCGGTGCGACGACATTAAAAGTGAATGTGTATTGACCTTGCCGGGCAACGTCGGAATCGACCTGCACCGATTGCGTACCCCAGGTTGTATTTGCTTCGGGGTTTGCAGAAACCAGTTGATAAAGATTCGTCCACTTGGTATTTCCCGCATTGCGCATCGTGATCGACACTGGATAGCTTCGTCCGCCGACCATAGACATAGGTACGCTCTGCGAAATGAACTGCGCTCCGTCCTTGGACTCCGGGAGAGCAGCATGCAAGGCGGGCATGGCCAACAACAGGAAAAGAGAGAGACAAAGGTGCATCAGGGGTGTGATTATTTTTTTAACAAGAAGCACGAAAAGATTCTCCTGATGCACATGAATGTGGTAAATATTTATTGAAAGAAACGGGAACGCGGCATGCCACGCGATACACAACGTGAAGTGAAAAATTATTTTATACCAATTTATAGAAAATATATCAAAATTGGAAATTTATTTGCGAAAATATTTGACAAAGAGGTGGTGAGGGCGGCATGATTGGCGCGCTAAATGTGCGTCATCAGGCTACGCACCGCAGAAAGTAGGTTCTCACTCAAAAGTCGCGCTTGGAACATTGATTGTAGAAATTTCACCTTGCTCGCGTATCTTTAACAGTACACCATGGAAACGAGAGAAAGCATGAACATATTCATTTATAGAGAAGCCTTCTCTCGCTCCACACTAGATGTAAGAACTGTCGTTCGAAGTGGCTGATTTTATGGAACTCAGGTTCCATGCCGAAACCCGGCGCATAAGGAAAATAAGCTGGTCCATGGAATGAGCAAGATACTCGTCGCGGCTATTCGGTCGCCTATATGCTAATCGCCGCCGGTGTGATGGGTAATTCGCAAACGATAGTTGCTCGACTAGTGATCACTGGGGAAGATGGGCGTCGTGTGCCGATGGGCGCAAATATGATTAATATTTGATATTTTTATGAAAAGGTTATTTTATGTTTGAATTCAATGCGATTAAAATAATAAAAAATTTTATACTTTCAAAGAAAGCAATATTTTTAGTATTTTTTACGATCAGTTTTCCGGCAATTTCTGAGGAATTGTTGTTTGAAGCGGAATACAAAACGATAGCTTCAGTAGGAGTACAAGGGGATACTTATTATTTCAGGGTTGAAGGGGGGCTAGTGGCTCAATGTGCCTATTCGCTTATTTATATTCCCACAAACAGAAAAGCTCTATACGTGCAGATTATTTCTGCAAAACTGGCGGGCAAAAGATTGAGTCGACTGGCTTATACGCTAAGCAATGGTCCAAATTCCGAATGCCATGCGTATATCGTGGAAATTGAATAGATGAAAATAGTCTTTTAGTGGATTGAATTCCATCATCAGTCGTTTGCGAACGAAAATCGATGTATCGTTTGGAAAAACGATTTGAATCATAAGAAATTAATGCGGGATTCTGTCACATTAGTAACAATCGATAACTGACTAAGTAGAACCCGGCATTCAAATACTGGGCGAGACAATATCCTCACGTCAAAAAATTGATCGGCTTGGGTTCTTTGGCTGGAAAAGTTAGTCTTTGGTATTCTTGCCGCTTCATTTGTGCCCTGTGGATGCCCATTTTCTGGGCGAGAATTGTCGGTATCATGTCATTCAAGGATATGATACCGACTCTCATTGTCGTACGTCATCCATGCCTCGACAGGGTCCTTGACTTCCGCCAAGATGTCAAACCAATGTATGTTCGAGCAGTCGTCGTGAGGCGAGCTTGCCTTATTTATTCAATACGATTGCCTTTACTGTTTGCGGGTTGCTTTGGGGCTGGGTTTGATAAGTGGTCAGATACCATTCGGCCCCTCTTTCACTACCTTCATTGAGCGTATCAACAAAGCGAATCAGACCTAGGCTATCCAGCGCCTCGAGCGTAATCTGGGTCTGTCCTGTTGCTTGATCATGCGAGAGGGATAACATGGCGACCTCGTTAGAGGCGGCTTGCTCAATTGTGGATAATACCCTCGTCCACGGATAGCGCAGGCTAGCAATAACTTTTTCCTGTTCTTTTTGGCGCTGTTGTGTTTCCGGGTCGCTTCTAGCCTGCAGCTTCAATGTTGCAAGATGTCGTTCCTTTAGCGCCATCTCCAGTTGCACAGCACGTTGCGCATCGCGTTTGGCTACTTCCCGTAAGGAGATCGATTCGGCCAGTAGCACTACTCCCCAGAGCAACCCACAGGCCATGCAAAATAGCCCCAGCCACGGAATGGGACGGTGCCGGATGAATTCGAGTTGCAGCTTCATGGCATTCCCTGCACGGGCGGATGGAATAGCAGGTCACGAAAATCCGCATAGAGGTTTGGTTGCAGAAAGTCCTCATGCCGCACCACTTTGTCAGCATGCAACTGCGCCAGCGGCAAGAGCTCGCCTGCCACCGCCAGGTAGACGTGACGCTGCGCATCCTCACCGAGGGAATATGCCATGCGCCGAATCTCACGATTGATCACTTCGGTCTCGCAGCGATGTATCATCGTGCTCATCGCGTCCATCTTGCCTTCCTTTTCAATCACAATCGTGAAAGCATCGCGCTCTACCATCATCACTGCCCTGCCGCCATTCAAGGTCGCCGGCCCACGCAGTAATTGCATCGCATTCCATACGCCGGCCACGTAGGGCCGGACAGACAGCAGGCGCAAGCTGTGCTCGTTGGCGAGCTGGCGCAGCCGTGCACCAATATCAGCACGCAATGCACAGGCTACGATCTTTCCTCGTGTTGGCAAGTGGTCTAATGTGAATTCCCACTGGCCGGCGTTCAAGCCCAGTTGATGCTGCATCTGCGCTTCCGCGGCAGCGCGCTCCTCTTGCTCACCCTGCAGCTCGGACGGCAGTCGAAGCATCATGAACTTGCCCAGCGCTGAACCGACATGCACGTACAGCGTGGCATATCGACGCTTACGCAGTTTTAGCGCATCAAAATTCAAGCTAGCCGGCGTACCTGCATCCCACTGCCAGCGTGCAATCTCTTCGACGCGGCGCCACCGTCCCCATCCAGTTTGGCGCCGCAGCATTACCTCGCTGGCGTTGAGGTAAACATGGTATGCGTCAATCATGTGCCACCACCCGGTCAATTTCGTCCATCGTGGTGGCACCGCTGGCCACCAAGTCCAGCGCACGCACATTCAGCGGTCGTACGCCGAGTTCCAACGCATAGCGCTTGATCTCGGTGACATTTGCACGGTTCAGTATCATGGTGCGCAGGGTATCGTCGAAGGGCAGCACTTCGGCCAGCGCATGCCGGCCTTTATAACCTGTATTGCGACAATGCTCGCAGCCGCGGCCCCTTTTTAGCGTCAGCTCGCTAAGATCCATATTCGTCACTTTCAACCGTTCGATAACTTCCTGGCTTGCGGCTTCCGGCACGCTGCAGATAGGGCAGTTCGAGCGGATCAGGCGCTGGGCCACCACGCCGTTCAATGCCGACATGAGACTGTATAAATCGATGTCCATGTGGGCAAACCGGCTGATTACGTCGAAGACGCTGTTGGCATGCACGGTGGTAAACACCAGATGGCCCGTTAATGCAGCCTGTACGGCGATTTCGGCGGTTTCCGCATCGCGGATCTCGCCCACCAATATCTTGTCCGGATCATGGCGCAAAATGGAGCGCAGGCCTTGGGAAAAGGTCAATCCCTTTTTCTCGTTTACGGGAATCTGCAATACACCCGGCAATTCATACTCCACAGGGTCTTCTATGGTGATGATCTTTTCCTGGCCAGTCTGGATCTCCGTCAGCGCCGCATACAAGGTCGTGGTCTTGCCGCTGCCCGTCGGTCCGGTGACCAGCAGCATGCCATGTGGCTTTTTCGCCAAGCGGCGGATGCGCTCGATGGCATCGGTATCGAGACCCAGACTGGCCAGCGAAATGGCATGAGCATCGCCACGTAACTGCGTCTTGTCGAGCAGTCGCACTACGGCATCTTCGCCAAAAATGCTGGGCATGATAGAAACCCTGAAGTCCAGTTCGCGCGCCCCTAGCTCGATGCGGAAGCGACCATCCTGCGGTACGCGACGCTCCGCGATATCGAGCTGTGCCAGCACTTTGATGCGCGAGATGACTTCCTCGGCGCGCACGCGGTCCGGCAGCTCGGACGCCGGCACTAGCACGCCATCGAGGCGCAGCTTGACCTTCACGCCATTGCGATCGCATTCAAAATGGATGTCGCTGGCACCAGCTTTCCAGGCATCATAAATGGCCGCATCGACAAAGCGCACGATGGGACTGGTGCTGCGTTCGATGGTTTCGATCGAAATCACATTTCCTGCGCCATCGCCAACGCTGTTACGCTGCTCCGGAGCACCGGCCGACAGGCTGCTCGATGCTTTGATCCGGTGCTGCGCCTGGTCCAGCGCTGCCAGGATATCGACCTTGTTGCCCCATGCCAGCGCCGGGTACCCGCCCACTTTGTTGGCCAGCCATTGCAAAGCGTGGTCGTCCCATGGATCGGTCACGACGAAACTATCGCCGCCCGGCAGCCGCAACGGATAGATCACGCGTTTGACGCAGTCAGTAAAGCTCAGCAGCGAGAACTCGGGAGCGCAGGCCAACATGGTGGCCTGCGGGTAATATGCCATATCCAGGTGGGCAGGCGCTGCCGCAGCGAGGTCGGCCACTTCGCAGCCGGCCAGTGCCGCCAGCTCAACCGCTAGCGCCTGGCCACTGTCGCGCGCGCGCGCCCGCGCTTGCGCCAGCAAGGTGTTCAATGGCGGCATGCAGGATAAAGCGGAGTCGCTGCTCATGTATCAAATTCCTCCAGCCAGGTCGAATACCGGCATGTACATCAAAATAATAATTGCACCAATCATGATGCCAACGGCCATCAGCAGGATCGGTTCAGCGACTCGGGTGGCGCGGTCGATAAATACGGTAAATTCCTGGCGGTACGTCTGCGCGATGATGTCCATGATGCGCGCCAGGTTGCCAGATCGTTCTCCGACCTGCAGTAGCCGCTCGGTCACCGTATCCGTCAAGCCATTCTCGGCAAAAGCAGTCGACAGGCGCTTACCCTCCTGGATCACGCCACGCGCGCGCAGTATCTGGTCCTGGAGTTTCTTTTCAAAGGCCAGGTTTTGCGCCAGCGGTATGGCGTCACTCAGCGTATACCCGCCCTTGAGCAGCATCGACATGGTTTGATAGATGCGCGCCAGCTGGTACAGGCGCAGATAATGCTGGACAAACTTAAAACGTCCCAGCGCGCGAAGTAGAAATATCTTTAGCTTGCCATTGCGGTGGCCGATTACCGCCAGCGCGACCAGTCCAGCTAAGCTCGCCAGTATCAGGCCGAGATAATCGCTGGAAAGCTGCCCCACCTTCATCAGGATCACCGTGGAAAAACTCAGTTTTTGCGAAAAATCGTCATATACTTTGGCAAAGCGGGGTACGACATAAGAAATCATGAATAGGCACACCAGCATCCCAAAGCCAACAACCAGGCTGGGATAGATCGCTGCGCTGACCACCTTGCGGCCCAGCTCCTGGCCCACTTTTTCGTACGCCACATATTCCTCGAGCGCCTCGTCGAGCCGACTGGTGCGCTCGCTGGCGCGGATGGAGGCGATCAGCAGAGGGGGAAATCCCAGGCGGTTCAACTCCAGTGCCGATGACAGCGGTTTTCCCTCTAACAGCAATTGCCTGATTTCCAGCAGCACGGTACGTTTGGCGTCATCGTTGTCCTTGGTGCACAGGGTGTCAATCGCTTCCACCAGCGACATGCCGGATGACAGCAGGGTGCGCAGCTCGTCGCAAAACAGTACAAGGTTAAAACCCCGTATGCCGGACACGCCGCGCGTGCGGGTGCGCCGGCCCTGCACCGCGACCGACAATACCGTGTATCCCTGCTGCTCCACCATGCGAGTGACGGTGGCAATATCCTCGCCATCCACCATGCGTTCAGCAATGGCGCCGCTGGCGGCATGAAATGTGCGTATCTTAAATTGCATGAAGATCCAATCCGTTCTGACAGGCAGCGACTGCCGTATGCGGGGCGCGCCTCATGGCGCTGCCATATATACAAACTTCCAGTCGGCGTAGCGCCCACCTATCACCGGCGCGGCCCCCGGCAGGAGCAAAGGCTGGCGCCGCAAGGTAGCTTTTTCGCTCAGGCTGTACACGCCGGCGATACCGCCATCGGCCGCCTTCACCAGCCCCCATTCTGCCCCCTTGCCCACTGGATCGAGGTAAATCTTGCGCAGGTGGCGCCGTACGCCGACAAAGCGTCTGTCCTCGACCAGATCCTGCAGCGCAGGCGGATACCCTTTTGCCGTACCGGGTGCCTGCGCGTAGTAGGTGCCGATGGCGCGCACATACGCCTGTCCGATCTGGATCAACTCTTCCTCCCGCTCGCGCTGTGTCGCGGTGTTCCACGCTTCGCCGACGGCGGCCAGGCCAATACCGAACATCGCCAGCGCGAATAGCATGGCGACATAGGTAAAGCCATGCTGGGCCGTAACAGCGTTACCACGAGGCATACTCGCTCCCATCGCGTGCGCGGCCCGCCGCACCGCTCCTGACGTCGAACACGGCGCCCATGTCCTTTTTTTCCGGCGCGACGATGACCCAGCTGTCGCTGCGGTCGGTAATCGGGTCGACAGGCAGCTTGCGCAGGTAGCGGCGCGCGACGATTTCGTCGAGCGAATCGGGATAACGGCCATTGTCGCCAAAATATTTATCGATCGCATCGCGCGTCTGCGCGAGGTTCTGGCGCAGTACCGATTCCTTGGCCTTGTCGACATTACCGAAATAGCGCGGCACCGATAACGACAGCAGCATGCCGATCAGCGCCATCACTACCAGCAATTCGATCAGCGTAAAGCCGCGACTTGAGGAGCGAGTCACCATAGCCGGTACGCGATGCCATTCATGCCGACCTTGTCCGAGGTGGAATAGACGTCAAACACGTCCGCGCCCTCTTTCGGCTCCTCGGGTGAAGACAGGTAGCTACGCAAGCCCCAGGATAATTCCGCCTTCACATCGGCAGGCGCGAACGGGTCCTTCGGGATGCGCCGCAGCAAGTACATCGTCTGGCCGCCGGCCGCCAGGTCTGGCACGCCCTGCACCAATACTGACAGCGATGGTGGATACCCGCTACCCTGCCCCACCTTGCCAATACGCCCGGTATCATAGGCCTGTTTGTAGCCATCAATGGCACGGCGGATTTCCCACAAGGACTGCTTCAGCTCGCGCTCCTTGTTGCGGGTCGCCGTCAGCTCGACCAGAGGCATGGCGGCTGTCGCCAAAATACCCAGTACGGCCATCACCACCAAAAGCTCGACAGTGGTATAGCCGGCGCGAAGAACATGTCCGGACTTGCACGGGTTAAGCATGGCCCGTACTCACTTGACTAGGACGCGCAGCGGCGCTGGCAATGCTTCGGCGTCGATCGGCGTCGAGGAAATCGATTTGGCAGACAGCACGCGAATCTCGGCGGGACCCGCAGCAAGCGCCTTGAACTTGAAGCTCATCATCGTGCCCTCTCCTTTTACGCCGGCTGCGCCGGTACGCAGGATAGCCATCGATGCCTGGCCCTTGGCTTGCTCTAACGACTTGCTCGCACTGGCCGTGGCACCGTCTTGCGTGAAAAAGGCGCCTTCATCCGCATCGATCACTTGCAGGGCCTGCGGCGAAAACTGCAGCTTCAGCGGCATACCCCGTAAAGCGGTGGCTGCCTTCACATTGACATGTACAATAAACGTGTCGCCAGCCTTGACCTCATGTGGCCCCACCAGCGATACGGCCACCTGCGGCGCAGCCGTTACGGGTGCCCCTCGATCCTGCGGCAGTAGCATCATCGGCGCTACGCCCTGCGGCGCACCCGGGGTCATGGGCATCGGCACCACGCCTGGCAGGCCGGGAACCGATGGCGTACCTTTGGCCGCGCCTGGCTTTTCCACCGCTGGCAGGGTCAAGGGCCGGCTGCGCACATCGTTTTCGGTTCCTGACCAGAACTCCGCCTGGTTCAGGTCCGGTCTGCGGATATTGCGCACGATACGCGGCGTGATCGACAGTACGATCTCCGTGCGCTGGCCATCGTCACGCTGCGAAGAGAACAACCGGCCTACCAAAGGCAAATCTCCGATGCCGGGCACGCGGTTGGCGCTCATGCGCTCTTCGTTGCTGATTAAGCCGGCCAGCAGCTGGGTTTCTCCATCACGCAGCCGCAGCACCGTGCTGGCGGTGCGCGTACCGATCTGGTACACCAGCGAACCGGCGGCTGTCTTGATCTCGCGCACCAGCGAACTGACTTCCAGGCCCACCTTGATGGCCACCTCATCGTCCAGGTAGATATTCGGCTCGACGTCCAGCTTCAGACCGACATCGACGTACTGCACCGACTCGGAAATGAAGCTGTTATTGTTGGAGCTCCCGGTGGTGGTGACCACGGGCAGCTTGTCGCCAATCAGGATCTTGGCCTTTTCGCGATTGCGTGCGCGGATCTTGGGATTGGCCAAGATATTCACGTCGCCCACGTCGCGGTGCAGATTGATGCGGACATCGGGCAAATTGATGCCGATGGAATCACGATTCAGGCTTTTCAGATTACCCAGCGTGAAACCGTCCGACCCGACGGGCGCGAGCGGCGTCAGGTTGAAACCATCAGGATATTTAATGCCCAATTCGGTCAGGCTGGAGCGCTTGATTTCCAACACTTCGACTTCCATCATCACTTCCGGTTCGGACAAATCGTGCAACGCGATCAGACGTTCGGCCAGACGTATCGTTTCCGGCGTTTCGCGCACCATGATGAGATTCAGCTTTTCATCGATGAAAGGCTCGCGTATCTTCAACATGGTCTTCAGCAACAAGGCGGTCTGCTTGACGTCCGCGCTGGACAGATAGAAGGCGCGGATCACCAGATCCTGGTATTCCTTGGCCTTTTCCGGCGTCTTCGGATAAATCAGCACAGTGGACGCATCGAGCACCTTGAAGGTCAACTGGCTCGTCGACGTCAGCAGCTCAAGTGCATCATCAAGACGTGTCTGGCGCAAGAAAATAGTGGTGCGCAAATCTTGGCGCACGTCCTTGTCGAGCACAAAATTGATGCCGCTGTTGCGCGTCAGGGCTTCAAGCACCATGCGCAGGTTGGCATCGCGGAAGTCGAGCGAGATGGGGCGTGTTTCGGCCAGCCGTGCGACACTCAGCTCGGACTGTTTGCTGGCCAGCTCCAATTGCCGCTGCAACCCGAGCAGTTCAGCATTCCTTGGCGTGTCTTTTAGCGCCGCCTCGATCACCAGCATGGCGCGCTCGCGCATGCCTTTTTCAATCAGCTCGCGGGCGTTGGCCACGGCGGCTTTTTGTCGGGCGTCTCGTTCGATTTCCAGCAACATGGCCCTGGCTCTGTCCTCATTGGGATGTATTGCCAGTGCACGCTGCAGAATTTCCTTCGCCTGTGTCTCATTGCCGCGCGAACGCGCAGCCCTCGCTGCGGTCAGCAAGCGTGCCAGAATGGTGTCGCGTGCGGCAAGCTGACCAGTGCGCAAAATCACACTTTCCGGATCGTTCTGCAAGGCCGTGTCGTAGGCCAGCAGCGCTTCCTCATACTTGCCAGCGCCGATCTGGCGCTGTGCATCGTCGCGTATATACTGCGTGCCGCATCCCGCCAGCAAGACGGCGCTGCATACCGCGCCAGCCCAGCCTAAATAATGTCCCTTGTAACGCAATGCCCTACTCCCTGTTATGCATGAACGCCCTGCTGTCGTAGCCTGTTAATTGCCGGTCTGCACAGCGATCACTATTTTTTCTTCCAGCGGCACGTACGTCACGACAATCTGCGTCTCGGTCACTGCATCGATGCGGTATGTATTATCCAACAACTGGCGCGCGTGGATGGGAATAAGTGTGTCGCCACGCGTTAAATAAGTGACCGTCCGGCCATCGACGTCGACCATGCGCCCGAAGTACTGATAGGGAAAGGTTGGCGCGCTCGGTTTTGGTGGCGGTAATGACGGCGGTGGCGCCAAAGCTTTTGGTACGGGTAGCTGGAAACTGATGTAACGGAACAGGTCTGTTTTTGATTCGACCATGGGGTCGCGTTCCAGTAAGCTGCCTGGCTCGCTAGGGCTGATTACCAGCGCCGTCGGAACGGTCGTGCCGGCTTGCCGACCCGGCACCGCTTCCTGGGTGGACAAAGTAAGGCTTTCCTGCTCGCGCCACGCGGTCCAGCCGCACAAGACTGCTGTGAGTAGCGCTGCCAGCCAAAGGCCTTGCCGGCTGGACGGCAGGGCCGGCATCGATATTGCCATCAACTCGGCTTCCGGTAAAAGTAAGTGAAACGCACATCGATATCCATGACGATATCGCTGGCACGCGCGCGACGCAGCGATAGCGAGTCCAGCGCGAGTCCGCCGTGCGTGGCCAGTATCGCGGCCAGGGTTTTCTTCAGCGGTAAATAGGCACCCTTGATACGTGCATTGACCTCGACGCGCCCGATTCCGGCGGCAGCTTGACTGTCGGCGGCTGGCTTGAAGCTCGCATCCGACACCAGCAGGCCGTTTTGCGTAGCCAGCGACTGCAAGTCCGCCGTCACCAGCGACAGGCTATCGAATCCGGCCAGGTGTACTGCCAGGTTTTGTTGCGCTGTAACAGGATCAGCCGCTTGCGCACGAGACTGGGCTTCCAGCACGCGTATGTTGGTCGCTACTATTGCATTCTCAGCGCGCTGCGCCGGCAATTCATATGAGCCCAGCCACACCGAGCCGCATAGCAAGAAGCCGACCGCCAGCCATGGCCAGTACCGGCGTACTGAGAAAGGGAATAGCTGTAATTTTTTTAAAGGGTACATTGAATCTTGAAAAATTTAATGACGTGGCACCTAGAATATTGCCGATCAATTCGCTTTCTTGACGAAGTTCATTCACCAACTGCTCAACCGGTAGCCTGATCCAGCTTGGTCTGCACGTTCGCTTTCAAATGCTCGAGTTGTTCCGCCCTACGCCATAGTTGGTCCTTCGGCAGCGCCTTGTGGTTAGCGCACTTCGCGGTCCCGTCCTCCACCACCGGCTTGCCGCTGTTTTCAGCCCATCTTTCCCTGCCTCAGGAGCAGACATCCCCGCCAAAAGCAGCGGTGTTGTCACCACATCGCGATACGTGCACCTCATCTATACCAACTGGCCTATGACGGGGTGGAACTGATGCGACTTTTCATTCAACGTCACGCTGTCGATCCCGGCCAGATTTTGGTCGAGTCGAGTCGGCGGCTCCTTAGCTACGTATCGAGGAGGGATACACATTTTTGCATCATAGAGCCCGAGAGCGAGCGTAAGTATTACTGCCTCAAATCAAATTGATCAGTGCCTCTCTACTCTACAGTAATCAAACGGTGGGTAAAGCTCACGGATTCAGTATGGATTTAATCAAGTTGAAAATACTTGACTGTCTCAGACATTGATTGATCTATGCAGGCGTCAGCTCCCCTGAGCTGAACAGTTTTTCCAGTAATATGGGCAGGACGTAATCCCACCTAATATTCTCTGGTTAAAAATTTTCTTTGCGAAATATCATGATAGTTATAATCACTAATAATTTTTACAGTTAACTGAATATTCAGCACACAAAATCTGACAATCTAATACAATAATAATTAGGGGTTTAGCCAACTACAGATAATTTCACACATCTTCGTCTGAAGAACAATTGTCGCGAGCACAATTTATTCGTCAATATTTTTACATCCACACGGAAAAATGTCAAATTGTATAATATAAAAATTTGGGGCAGTACACATTTCTACTAGAAGTCATGGCCATACTGGGAGTACCCAATGAAATCTAGTTCATTCAAGAAAATAATCCTAGTTTCTATCGAATTCACTTGACATTGTTTTTCAAATTCGACAACAAAGCCAAGCACATTCACTACAGATCGATAAACGCTGAACGCTGAATAAGCTGATGCTATCAGCCCCCTTCCTTCATCAAAGATGGGCGGTATGACTACGAGGGTAGATATGAAAACACCGATTAAGACAGCCTCACATAACGTCGTCCAGAGAAACAAACGGCCGCAAAGCTAGTCAAACCCACCCGGCATCGTTTTCGGGAGCCAATCAGGCGGTCAAAGCACTTCTTTCTGACGACATGTGGGCGCTGATTCAACCTTTGCTGCCAGTACATCGTCCTTCCTCCCAAAGGCGGGCGTCCTCGCATTGACGACCGCGCCGCCTCGACCGGCATCCTGTTTGTCCTCAAGACTGGCCTGCGTTGGGAATATCTTCCCCGTGAACTGGGCTGCGGCAGCGGTATGAGCTGCTGGCGGCGTCTACACACTTGACAACAGCCCGTGTTTTGCCATGTATCCATGACGTCATGCTGCAGCACTTGCGGAAAAATGACCAGATTCAGTGGGCACGCGCCAGTGTCGAGTTGGCCAGTCGTGCCATACCGCCACCCAGGCGGACTGCAACTGCTGGTCAATTCTTATGGCCCACTGAGGAGGCTCCATAGCTGCCACCGTCACAGTATTAAATACGAATCCCATCAAGGGTTTGATGCTTCTCCAGCCAAGACTTGACCCACAGCGGCCGGCGGCCTCGACCGCTCCACTGCTGTTCTTGGTTTTCAGGGTTGCGATACTGAGCAGCAACTGCTTGCTTCCCCCCCTTTACTATATTTTTTGGCGCGCCGGCAATCAATTGTGTCAGAGGTACGCCGACTCGCTGTGCAATCGCGAGCATTTCCGCACGGGCTTTTTCCAGCTCGCCTTTTTGTCGGGTCTTGATTTCTTGAATTGCTTGCGCTTCGAGCTTTTTTAACTCGGCCAGTGATAATGATGAGATGTCCATACGAACTCCTTGAAAGTAGTACAAATTTGGGGGTACCTGTATGTGACTTGAGCACGCATGCCAAGTGAAAGCCATTCTAAAACATTTCGTTCGTGCTTTAGCAGTCTTCTTTCTCCTTGTAACATCGAAACCCCTTGTTTAAAGGGGCAATTTCGACTGGAGCCATGCAGCTAGCCCGGCAACAATCGTGAAAATCACCGTGACCACGAAGGCTGAAATATGGAACCACGATCCCCTTCCTTCGCATCGACCTGGCTTCTAAGTAATTCGTCAATTTTTGCTGTCAAAGCCTGATAGGCAACGACGCAGAGGTTGATGTGATGAAACGGTTGATACTACAACAGGCTGAACAGCAAACATTGCGCGACATGGGTGTTTTTCATCCGCACCCACGTGTCCGGATACGTGCCCAAGCGATCGTTCGATTGAGCCAGGGACTGACTTTGCAGCAAACTGCCAATGAGTTCCATGTCCATCTGAACAGCATTGAAGCATGGCGGCAACGCTGGAACAGGCAAGGCCTGATGGGTCTTTATGAAGGCCATCATAGCGGGCGCAAACGCAAGTGGACGACCGAACAGCAAGAGGCACTGCGCGCATTGGCGCAAGCCGATGGGGGCAGTGCCAACAGTCTGCTGCGGACCCTGGCGCAAACGGAAGGCTTGCCAGCCATCAGCCAGGAAACGGCAAGGCGATATCGGCACGAGATGCGGTTCAGCTACAAGCGCTACCGCTACAGTTTAAAAAAAAGCATCCGCCGGAAGCTTTCGGCAAGGCCGCACGGCTAATCGGCGCGTTGGATCAACAGGCACATGCCGGGCAGTGCGAGCTGCTGTTTTATGACGAATCCGGTTTCAGCCCGAATCCTCCGATTCAGTCGGGCTGGTCGCTGATTGGACAGACGCGTGGCGTGGAACCGCTGTCGCATGGAGAGCGCGTCAATGTCCTGGGAGCGCTGCGCCATGACCACAAGCTGTACTGGCGAACGCAACGTCGGCCGACAGTGCGCGACGACGTGATCAGTTTCTTCGATGAACTCGCGGCACAAGAACATCGTGTGCCGCGCATTGTCGTGCTGGACAACGCGTCCTTTCACAAGGGGCAGCAAATCGAGAAATGCCGGCGAAAATGGATGGCGCAGGGGCTGTTTCTGTATTACTTGCCGCCTTACAGCCCGGAACTGAATCGCATCGAGATCCTGTGGAAACAGGCCAAGTATTTCTGGCGCCGTTTCATCGGGCTGAAAGGAAGCGAGTTGCTGAGCGAAGTGGAATCCTTGATGAAAGGTTTCGGAACCGCATTCACAATAAATTTTGTCTGACTACTTAGGCGATCCATGCCTTTGCCGACATCGACCTGGGACGTAAATCGGCGACAGACGCGACGACCTTGTTGAAGTTCCGGCACTTGCTTAAAACCAATTAGCACACGGGCCAGATCTGCGACACCATCAACGCTCACCTAGCCGAGAAGGCTTGATGATGCGCAAAGGCACCATCGTCGATGCCATCTTGATTATCGCGCCACCATCGACAAAATCAAGAAATGCAAGCGCGATCCGAAATGCACCAGACAAAAAAGGGCAATGACTAGCACTTCTGCATGAAGGCCCATTTTGGCGTGGAGGCCGCGCGTCGGGACTGCTGCACACGGTCGTCAGCACGGCCAGTAGCGCCGGCGTAACGCAGGCGCATGCGCATAAGCAGTTGCATGGCGATAAGACTGTCGCATTCTGCGATGCTGGTTACCAGGGAGTGGAAAGGTAGCCCGAAAAATCGGCAAATCGGTGACGTCGGACGTGGCCATGAAGCGCTCCACACACAAGGCACTGTCCTAAAAAAACTGGGGCGGATGACGGAGCATCTGAAGGGCATTGTGCCGGGAGAAAGTCGAGCATGCCTTCCATGCCGTCAAGAGCCTGTTCCCTCATCTTAAAATCCGCTATCGCGGCCTGACCAAGAATACCGCGTAACTGTTTTCGCTGTTCGCCTTTTCCAATCGGGTGCTGGCCAGTAAGTGCTTGACGATTACCGAATCCGGGAGCCCGTCCTGATTGCAGAAAGACGCGAAGCATTGCGTCGAATCGAACGAAGAGCGGGCCTGAGCGGCTCACCGGTCCCACCATTTGGCGCGCCAACCCCAATAAGAAAGCGAATTGATCAGCACTTCGTTATAGTGCTGTAAATGGCTATTGCATTATTCAAAAATCGTTATAAAATATATCTCCCATGAAGCAACGTTCCCGGCAATGAATATCAAATATCCCTTCATCCTCACGACAATGTGCATGGTAGCGCCGTTGGTCATTGCCGGACTGGACAGCAGACCGCCCGGCGTTACAGCGCCGCAGCCGTATATGGCTGATGCCGCCAGCGGCGAAACACGGATTTTCCTATCGATAGATAGTGACGCCCTCTGCGCGACGAACGTTTTTCGATCGACAATACGCACCCTGGCTTAATGCAAATGTACGCTACTGCCTTGTCAGCTTTGCTGGCCGGCAAAAAATCCAACTGAAAGTCGATGTCCGCGCGGGGGAGACACGACGCTTTGCTCGCTCTACATCATTCAATAACATCGCCGCACCGGCCGCGATGCCGACACGAGCTCATGCTGCGCCTCCTTATCGCGCAGCTATACATGCAGATCATTTCAAACAACACTGGTTTAAAGGACACTATGCTACGCAAATTCTTGCTTTCCACCGTTTTCCTCTGCAGTTCCCTGTCGCTGACGTCGGCACATGCCGGCCCAACATGGCAAGAGGGCGAGATATGGGATCACGCCGCCGTCGCTGGCGGCTTGCTGATACGCTTTAATCCCGCCACCTCAGCATCGCCCGACAATTGTGCCGGCGCCACATGGATGTTCATTCCCGAAGCAAACAAGACGCTCATCGCCGTCACCTTAATGTCCATTGCAAGCGGCAATCGCCGCGTGATGGTGTACACCAGCGGAAATGTGTCGGGATTCTGTACAGTTACCCAGGTTGACCCCATCAATTAAACCAGGTTTGACAGCAGCAAGCCGCCCTAGAAAGCATTTCACCGCCGTGCCTATGTGTCTAGTCCGAAGACATTGCGCAGTTAGCCATAACAACACCGCACGTATTCCGCCATACGTTGGCACGCGCGCGGTAGCAAGTGGCATTCCGTAGGATGTGGTGCCGGGAATGCTGGAACATGTGAGTGCGGCTACCACCTCCATTTATGTACGTGCCAAGGAAAAACGAACGGCTAAAGAAGCCGCGAACTATTTTCAGTTACAACAAAACAAGAATGACCCGCGAAGCCGCCAAGGTCTTCAAATCAGCCGTGCTACGGCAGCCAAGTGGCTCAAGCGTAATGACGTGCAAGACCGATCCCACTGGGCCCACACGCTGCACACGACCTTGGATGCAAGGCCCAAACGCGCTGTGCTGCTGCGTTAGTTTCTCCAAGTTCAAGCCTTGCAAACAAACCTCGCGAAACACTATCTACCGCCCTCCCCTCGCCCAAGGTTGCAAGGTTCATTGCACCGTACGCCATGCCAGCTAGTAGGTTGCCTCCGGCCGCGCCAAACTCGCCATTATTGTACGCTTCCGTCATCCGTCATCCGTCATCCGGCGCCCATAGCCACCGGTGAGTGCAGTCTCAGTACCTTTGATCAGATTCTGCGTAACCCCACTGTTTGCCGAGTTTAATCAAATGAAGTGCCAGCTTTCTCGCGCATCAGAATTAAAGCCTCGTCCAATTTACGCCTCACGTCAACGGACAGTTTTCGATTCCGATAGTCGGCAACGTTGAGACTATCGACTACGGGAAAGGCATCCTGTGCTGCAGCAGTACGGGGCACCTCAATCACAACAATTCTTTTTTCATCAACCAACACAAAGTAGATATCCTCTCCTTGCTCAGGAATCCAGTTTATTACCAGTGCAAATGATAGCGCCGGGAAGCGTAAAAGAAGAGTATTCGTTAAATCAGAATTCAGCTGTCCCGAAAATAACGCAGCCATCGATTTCAATAGATTGTCGCGAATGCTAACTCTTTGTGAATTTATCATTTCAAGACTCCAGGAAAAGCCGTGACCAGATTACCGAATCTATCTGTCATCACAGTCATTACCGATGTGGCCTGACCGTCATTAAATTTATCGAAACCAATAGCTCTACCAGCATTAAATTCACGGAGGTAGCGCACTCCTACATCGCTTTCAATCATTCTAGTAACTGGGGTAGCGATGACATCCTTGTAGTGGTTTAATGTACCCGGACACTGATTTAGGCGAGAATGCTCGCCACAGAGAGGTGTTTGATGAGCAAGCAAAGACGTACGTTTTCCCCTGAATTCAAACAGCAGGCAGCATGTTTGGTGCTGGATCAAGGATACAGCCACGTGGAGGCAAGCCGGTCGGTCGGCGTCGGCGAATCAGTGCTGCGCCGCTGGGTGTAGCAGCTTCAGTTGGAGCGGCAAGGCATCACGCCACAGTGTAAGGCAATGACGCCTGATCAGCAGCGAATACAGGAACTCGAAGCACGCATTGAGCGTCTCGAGCGGGAGAAGTCCATTTTAAAAAAGGCTACTGCGCTATTGATGTCGGAAGCGATAGAACATACGAGGTAATCGATCAGATTTGTGGTGACGAATCAATCGAGTTGATCTGCGCGGTGTTCGACGTAGCGCGGTCATGCCTGTATGCGCATCGGGAGCGCGTCTGGCACATTGATGTTGAGCGCATGGCATTGCGTAGCCGCGTGCACGAGCTGTTCGTCGAGAGTCGCAGTTCGGCGGAAAGCCGCAGCATCATGGGCATGATGCGCGAGGAAGGCACGGCAATTGGCAGCTTCAAAGTCAGTCGTTTGATGGAAGAGTTGGGGCTGGTCTGCAAACAACCTGGCAGCCATGCTTATAAGTAGGTTACGGTGGAGCGGGTCGATATTCCGAACCACCTCAATCGTGAATTCACAGTGGAGGCGCCAAATCAGATCTGGTGCGGGGACATCACCTATGTCTGGGCGCAAGGCCGATGGTATTACTTGGCAGTGGGGTTGGATTTGTTCGCTCGCCGAGCGGTGGGCTGGGCATTCTCGCTACGACCCGACGCTGAGCTTGTTGTGCAAGCGCTGAAAATGGCTTACGAGCAGCGAGGTCGACCGCAGGGGCTGCTGTTTCATTCGGATCAAGGTAGCCAGTACGCCAGTCGAAAATTCCGTCAGCGCTTGTGGCGCTATCGGATACGACAGAGCATGAGCCGGCGGGGAAATTGTTGGGATAACTCCCCGATGGAACGGCTATTCCGCAGCTTCAAAACGGAATGGCAGCCGTCAACTGGTTACATGACGGCACAGGAAGCACAACGGGACATTAGCCATTACCTGATGCACCGGTATAACTGGATACGGCCACATCAGTTCAACCAGGGACTGGCACCGGCCGTCACCCAAAAGACTTGTTGAAGTTAATAACCCGCACTACGACCCCGAGTCACTGCTCAACACGGTCATGCGATTATTGTGTGTGAAGAACGACAGGCAACTGGCCGTCCGCCTCGGCGTCCAGGCCCCCAAAATTTGTAAGATTCGGAAACGCCGGGTACCAGTTGCTCCTGCTTTGTTGATCAGCATGCACGAGGAAACAGGTCTCAGCCTACGTGAATTGCGCACGTTGATGGGCGACTACCGCGAAAACTCAGGGCCGAGCGCAAAGCATCCGGTAAAGCCGCTGGTCCATCAAAAAAATAGCACTTACCTTATCCAAGGTCAGCGCGTCTTGCCGCGAACTTTTGCGGCCGTATAAGTGCCAATCAGGTCGGCATCATGTCCGCATCACTCATGATTGGTGTCTCTGCCGGCGCCGGCAAGGCGCTATCCAGATGCCAATAACTTGCCTTCATTGCCACGCGGTACTACCCTTCATCTTGCATTTGCTATTGGTAATTCGTCCCACCTGGTTGTATAACAGGGCGTCTTATTGCCGGAGCGCATCGCCCAGCGTGGTGCTAGGTCTGCCGACGCGAGCGTCACCGAGTCCCGCCCGAACCGCTCGTTCAGCGCATCGAGCGCCGCCATCACCTTGACAGCGGGCTCGCGCGGGCGCGCTTCATCAAACAACACGCCCTGCAGCATACTCTTGGGCGACAGGTCCAGCAGCATCACGCCGGCCTTCTTGTAGCGGAAGCCTTCGATGAATTTCCTTTCCAAGCCATGCAGGGCGGCGCCGGCCAGCACGCGGCTATCGTCCGTCGGCACAATCAAGGGCACGGTCAGGCCGTTGCTGTACTGCAAGTCCGTTTTGCGGAAAGGGTTGGTCTGTATAAAGACGTGGACGGCCCCGCAGACCGAATCCTGCGACCGAAGTTTCTCACTGGCGCGCGTGACATAGGAGGTTACGGCCTGGCCCAGTTCGTCGATGCTGGCCACCATAGCGCCGAAGGACTTGGAGCTGACGATTTCTTTGAGTGGTGGCGTCACCTCTTCCAGGGCTAGGCAGGAAATGCCACGCAGCTCGTTGCAGGTGCGTTCCATGACCACGCCGAACTTGGCACGCATGTCGCGCGGGCTGGCTTCCTAGAGGTCCTGCACAGAATTGATGCCCATAGCGCGCAGTTTATCGCCGATGCGCCGGCCCACACCCCATACCTCGCCAACGTCGATGCGAGAAAAGAGCCAGTGCATACGGGCGGCCGACATCGTGGAAAGATCGCATACACTATCGAACAGCGGGAATTTCTTTGCTATGTGGTTGGCGAGCTTCGCCAGAGTTTTTGAGGCGCCCACGCCCACGCATACGGGCAAATTTACCCATTGCAAAATCTTGGCGCGCATATGCTGGCCCATGGCCGTAGGCGACTCCAACAGGCCGCCCATGCCGTTCAAGTTCAAGAAAGCCTCATCGATACTGTAAGACTCCAGATGTGGGCTGTAGGTCCGCAGGATCGTCATGATGCGGTTGCTAAAGTCACCGTACAACACGTAATTACTGCTCAATCCCAAAATCCCATGCTGGCGGGCCAGGTCCTGCATCTGGTGCCACGGCGTACCCATCTTCACGCCCAGTGCTTTGACTTCGTTAGAGCGCGCCACAGCGCACCCATCGTTATAAGTGCAGCTGAGGGCAACCTGAAAGTCAACCGAGAGCATGGTGGATGTACCACGGTGTTGTTAAAACGTGGCAAACAAAGGCTTCGCAACTATTTTTTGTCAATAAAACAGTCAATAACATCCTGAGAAATCCGTCTATTTACAATTATCGAAGGATGGCAAAATGTGCCATTGTGCCTCCGACGACGAGTAGGCAGGTACACTGCTGCGCTAGCGCAGCAGCCACGCGGCCCAGCGCAGCCGTGGCGGCGCCCAGCTGAGAGTCAGCGCCACCGTCAATGCGCTGAAAAACAGCAGCATGCACCAGCTGATGCTGCCAAAACCGGCGCCCTCGCGTGCCACTGCCAGACCATACAGCAGAGCCAGGCCCGCGTAGCCGCCCATGCGGCCCCGGCTGGCCGCATGGGCCGGCATGGCGGCCGTGCTGACAGCCTTCCAGTGCCGCTCCTGCGACAGCGCCAGCAAGGCAAAACAGACATGGCTGCCGGCAAACAGCAGCATCCAAGCAAGCAGTTCAGGCATGCGCTCCCCCTGTTCGCCGGGTTTGCCGCTGATGCTGGCGCAGGCGCAGCGCCGCCCAAGCCGCCAGCGCGGCCGTCAGCCACAAGGCCAGGTCAAACACGGCCACAGCAGGCTGGCCGCGCAGCACGGCATGCCAGGGGAAATCGCCCGTGCCCAGCCAGTTGAGCGGCGGCGCGGCAAAGGCCAGCATGGCGATGCACCAGGCTTGCGGCAGCCACGGCGCATCAGGCCGCCGGCGCCAGAACAGGGTGACGCCGGCCCAGATGCCGCTGCCGGCCCAGGCCAGCAAGAACAGCAGCACCTCGAACAGCGCCTTGTCCGGCAGCCCGGCCGGCAGCAAGCGGTTAGCCACCAGCATGGCCAGGGTCGCGATCAGCAGCCCCGTCGTGCTGAAGCAGGCCACGGCCAACACCAGCCGCGCGCCGCGCTGGCCCGCCTTGGCATGGCGCGCCGCGCGCTTGCCGCTCCAGAGTATCAACCCCGATGCCAGCATGACGCAACCGCCCAGCCCGGCCGCGCAATACAGCCAGCGCAAGGGCCAGTGCTCGAACAGGGCGAAATGCATGCCGGACAGGTAGCGCTGCAGCGCCGCGGCCGGCTTGAGCGGTACATATTTCAGCACCTGCCCGCTGGCGCCGTCGAAATAGATGGTTTGCTCGTCCAGACTGACCCGGTCGGCCGTGGCCCGGCTCACTTCCACATAGCTGTTGCGGTTGCCCGGATGGCGCACGCGCACATAGCTGGGCTCGCCCTGCCCCCAGGCCCGGCGCGCCGTGTCGAGCATGGCGTCGATGGGCGCCATGGCCACGACGCCGGGCTCGGGCGAGCGTTCGCGCTCGTATAGCGACAAGGCCTCGTTGAGGAAACCTTGCCGGTCGCCCGGGTACAGCGCGTGCATGCCCGCCGGAAAGTAAATCGAAAACAGGATCACCAGTCCCGACAGCACGATCATGAAATGGAAGGGCAAGGCCAGCACGCCGCTGACGTTATGCAGGTCCAGCGCGCTGCGCTGCAGGGCCTTGCGCGGGCGGAAGACGAAAAAATCCTTGAAAATGCGCGCGTGGATGACCACGCCCGACACCAGCGCCGCCAGCATCGCCATGCTGGCCAGGCCCACGACCCAGTAGCCGATGCCGGCAAACGACAGGTGCAGGCGGTAATGCATGGGAAAGAAAAACGAGGTGGCGCCATAGGAGCCTGCTTCGGGCAGCAAGGTGGCGCTGCGCGGATCGACCTGGCGCGACAATTCCTCGCCATCGAGCGCCTCGACCTGCAGCCGCGCCACGGGACTGCGCGGCCCCTGCAGGAATACCGACCATTCCGCCAGCGCCTTGCCGTGCGCCAGCGCCGCCAAGGCGGGCAAGACTTGCCGCTCCACCGACACGGGGCCGGGCGCGGGCGCAATGCGCGTCTCCGGCATCATCCAGCGGTCAATTTCGCGGTCGAACACGGACAGGCTGCCCATCCAGAACACGACGATCAGCACGCTGGCCATCACGACCCCGGTCCAGGTATGCACGAGCAGCATCGATTGCCGCAATTCTCGTAAGGCCATGCGGCTCAACTCCATTCGAAAAGATAGGCGGCGCCGCAGTACAGCAGCCAGGCGCCGAGCAATAACAGCGCCACCGGCCACAAACGGCGCGCCACGAACGCCCACAGGGCGGCGCCCAGATAGACGAGGAAGGCCGCCATCGACGCGAGCAGCACGGCTTCGCTGCGCACCACGCCGAGGCGGAACAGCAGCGCCGCGCCGGCGCCGGCCACGCTCCAGGCGAACAGATACGCGCCCGCCACGCCCAGCGCAACGCGCGCCACGGCGTGCCGGCTCATGCCGCGTCCCTGGGCAGGCTGGCGCCCAAGCCTTGCCACAGCGCGGGCGCGTGGATGATGTCGATGTGGCCTGCCCCGGCCACGTCGTCCTCGCCCAGCACCTGCGCGAAGTGCGCCCGGCTGTCGAACAGCGCCACGCCGGCGGCGCGCGTGCGTTCGGCGATCCACACGCGGGCGCTGGCGCCGGCCCGCTGCGGACGGTGACGGCGCAGCATCAGCGCATGGCTGGCGATGCTCCAGGCCAGGTATTCCTTGCAATGCACGGCCTCGCCATCGAGCGGCAGCGCCCCGATGTCGCGCCCCTGCAGGTGCACGAACCACGCCCATTCATCCTCGCTCATGCGCTCGAACAGCTGCTCCCAGCGCCCGCGCATGCTGGAGCGGGTCAACCACTGCTCGCGCAGCGCCCGCTCGCGCTGCGGGTCCAGCGCCGGCGCCACGGCGCCGCCATCATCGAACTGGCCCAGCACGGGATCGATCATGCCGACCAGGCGCACGGCGACGCGGCCCTCCAGCTGGCGCGCCGTTTCCTGCGCCAGCACGGCGCCCAGCGACCAGCCGGCCAGCGAGCACTCGCCGCCGGGACTGTTGGCCACGATGATGTCCGCATAGCGGGCAGCCAGTTCCGTCACGCCGATGTCGGCCCAGCGCTCGCGCCCCAGCGCATGGCTGACAAAGCCATGCACGGGCTGGCGCGGCCCCAGTGCCTGCGCCAGCCCCTGGAATTCGAAGGTGTTCACCAGCAGGCCGGGACAACAGAACAGCGGCGGCAAGTCACCTGTCGCGCGCAGGCTGTGCCAGCTTTCGCCCACGCGCGCACCGGCCGCGCTGGCGCCAAAGCGGGCGGCCAAGGCGGCCAGGGTCGGATTGCCGAACAGGTCTGCCAGCGACAGCGCATGCGTGTCCTGCGTGTACAGGCTGCGCAGCATCTGGTTCACCTGCGTGATGCAGCGCACGGCCAGCAGCGAATGCCCGCCCAGCGCAAAGAAGTTGTCCTCGCGCCCCACGCGCGGCACGCCCAGCAAGGCGCTCCAGATGGCCGCCAGCGCCTGTTCCAGCTCGCCCTGCGGCGCTGCATATGCTTCGCTTTCCAGCTGCGGCGCCGGCAGCGCGCTGCGCTCCACCTTGCCCGCCGGGCTCAATGGCAGGCGCGCCAAGGCCACGATGGCCGCCGGCAGCATGTAGTCGGGCAGCGCCGCCGCCAAGGCCGCGCGCAACGCTTCCACCGAGACCTGTTGCGGACTCACGTACGCCACCAGGCGCGTACCCGCCGGACCATCCTGCGCCACCACCACGGCTTCGCGCACGCCCGGCTGCGCCAGCAGCTGCGCCTCGATCTCGCCCAGCTCCACGCGGAAGCCGCGGATCTTGATCTGGTGGTCGATGCGGCCCAGGTAGTCGAGCTGTCCGCCACGCCAGCGCACCAGGTCGCCCGTGCGGTACAGGCGCGCGCCGGGCGCGCCATGCGGGTCCGGCACGAAGCGTTCGGCCGTCAGCGCCGCGCGGCCCAGGTAGCCGCGCGCCAGCAAGGCCCCGCCGATGCACAGTTCGCCGGCGGCACCGGGCGGCGCCAATGCCATGTCCCCGTCCAGCACCTGCAGCGCGCGCCCGGCCAGCGGCAGGCCGATCGGCATCTGCGCCGGCGCCGCGCCATCGAGGTAGGGCGCGCAATCGAGCGTGGCCGCCGTCACCGCCGCTTCCGTCGGGCCATAGGTATTGAGCAAACGGATGTGCCGCATGCCCGCCTGGCGCCACGCCTGCAGCGCTTCCGGCGGCATCGCCTCGCCGCCCGCGTGCACCTGGCGCAGCGCGCCGTAGTCGCGTGCTCCCTGGGCCGCAAAATCCTGCGCCAGCAGCGACCAGTACGCCGTCGTCAGGTCCGCCACGCTGATGCGGTAGCGGTGCAGCGCCTGGTAAAACGTCTCGCTGTCCCACAAGTCAGGTCCCCGCAAGACCAGCGCCGCGCCCACGCACAGGGTCGGCCAGGCTTGCTCGACGAAGCCGTCGAAGTTCAGGGTCGAAAACTGCAGCACGCGGTCCTGCGCCGTCAGGCCGAAGAAGCCGACGGATACCTGCGCATGCCGGCTCAGGGCCTGGTGCGCGATGCCCACGCCCTTCGGCTTGCCCGTCGAGCCGGAGGTGTAGATCACGTAGGCCAGCTGCTGCGGCAGCGGCGCATGGCCGGGATCGTGTTCCAGCGCGGACGGCTGCTCCACCAGCTGCACCGGCAAGTTCGCCGGCAAGGCCAGGCGCGGCAGCACCGACGCCTGCGTCAGCAGCAGCGCCATGCCGCTGTCGGCGATCATGTAGGCCAGGCGTTCGGCCGGATAGCCGGGGTCCAGCGGCACGTAGGCCGCCCCCGTCTTAAGAATGGCCAGCAAGCCGGCCAGCATGTCGACCGAGCGCTCGACGGCGATGCCGACGCGCACTTCCGGCCCCGCACCCTGCGCCAGCAGCGCATGCGCAAGGCGGTTGGCGCGCAGATTCAGGGCGCGGTAAGTGAGCGCCTCGTCCTCGTGCAGCAGCGCCAGCGCATCCGGCTGCAGCACGGCTTGCAGCTCGAACTGCGCATGCACGGGCAAGTCGTTCCACGGCCCGCCCTCGTTGCGGCCCTGGCGCAGCAAGGCCGCGCCCTGCGGCGCCGACAGCAGCGGCAAGGCGCCCAGCGGCGCGTCGGCGGCGCGCGCCATCGCCTGCATCAAGGCGCCCAGCTGTTCCAGTATCAGGCGCGCGCTGGCGGCGTCAAAGCTGGCGCGCGCATAGTCGGCATGCAGGGTCAGTCCGCTATCCTGCATCACGGCCAGGGTCCAGGGATAATTGGTCTCCTCGCGCTTGCTGGCCATGCTGAAGCGCAGTTCTGCCTCTTCGGCGGCACGCAAGGCGGCATCGACGGGGTAATTCTCGAACACGATGATGCTGTCGAACAGGGCGACGCCGCCCTGCCCCGCCCAGCGCTGCACCTCGTACAGCGGCGTATGCTCGAATTCGCGCCCTGCCAGGTTTTGCGCCTGCAGCTGGCGCAGCCACTCGCCCACGGGTGCGCCCGCCTGGGGAGCGGTGATCACGGGCAAGGTATTGATGAACATGCCGAGCAGGCGGTCGGCGCCCGGCAGGGTCGCCGGACGGCCGGCCACGGTGGCGCCAAAGGCCACGCAAGATTGCCCCGTATAGCGCTGCAACAGCAGCAGCCAGGCGCCCTGCACCACGGTGTTGACGGTGATGCGCGCCTGCCGCGCGAAGGCGGCCAGGCCGGCCATCGCCGCCGGTTCCAGGCGCAGGCTGACGCTGTCCTGGCCGGCAGCACCCGCGGCACCCGCTGGCACCGGCAGCGCCAGCGCCAGGCGCGTGGGCGATGCCAGCGGCGCCAGTTGCGCGCGCCAGAACGCTTCGCTGGCGGCGCCATCCTGCCGCTGCAGCCAGGCGATGTAGTCGCGGTAGCGGCCCGGCACCGGCACATGCGGTTCGCCGTGGTAGTGGCGCAGTATCTCTCCCATCAGCTGCGAGGTGCTCCAGCCATCGAGCAGCAGATGGTGGCTGGTCCAGACCAGGCGCTGCCGCGTAGCGTCGCGGCGGATCAGGGACAGCCGCTGCAGCGGTTCGCGCGCCAGGTCGAAGCCGCGCGCCAGGTCCGCCCGGGCGTAGGCGTCGAGCGCGGCGGCACCGGCGTCCTGGCCGCGCCAGTCGAGCAATGCCACCTCGCCCGCGCCGGCGCGGCTGACCCATTGCAGCGCCTCGCCACCGTCCTGCACGAAGCGGGTGCGCAGGATGTCATGGCGCGCCGCCACCGCGCGCCAGGAGGCCGCGAAGCGTTGCGCGTCGAGGCCTTCCACGTCCACGCACAACTGGTTGACATAGGCGCTGCCTTGCGGCGCCTGCAGGCAGTGGAACAGCATGCCCGCCTGCATCGGCGAGAGCGGATACAGGTCGGCCAGCTCGTTCAGGGGCAAGTCCAGCGCATCGAGCCTGGCCTGGTCCAGCGGCGCCAGCGGAAAGTCCGACGGCGTTACGCCCAGCGCGCCGGAACAGCAATGCGCGACCAGCGCCTGCAGTTCGCGCCCGAAATCGTCGGCCAGCGCCCTGATCGCCGCGCCGTCGTGGCGCGCCGCGCTGTAGCTGAACGTCATTTTCAGCATGCCGTCGAAGACCTGGCCATTGATCACCAGTTCATGGCCGAGAGGCGCGTCCGGGTCCTGTGCGTCGCCGCTCGGTTCGGCCGCCGGACGCCAGGCTGCATCGGCCTCGAAACTGCCGTCAAACTGGCCCAGGTAATTGAACAGCACCTGCGCCGGCGCCAGCGCGGCCAGCGCCTGCCGGTCCGCGTCGCAGCCCATGTATTTCAGCAGGCCGTAGCCGATGCCCTTGTCGGGAATCGCCCGCAAATCCTGCTTGATGCGCTTCAGGGCGACATCGGGCGCCCCCAGCGGCGCCAGGCGCACGGGATAGGCGCTGGTGAACCAGCCCACAGTGCGGCTGATATCGAGCTCCTCGAACAAGTCTTCGCGGCCATGGCCTTCCAGGTCGACGAGGAAGCTTTCCTCGCCCGCATGGCGGCACAGCGCGCGCCCCAGCGCCGTCAGCAGCAGGTCGTTGACCTGGGTGCGGTAGGCGGCCGGCGCCTCTTTCAGCAGGCGCCGCGTGGTGTCGCGGTCCAGTTGCAGCACGGCGCCGGCGACCAGCTCGCTGCTGCTGGCGCCGCGGCTGTCCGCCAGCGGCAGGCGCGAGGGCGTATCCGCCAGCGCCTGCCAATACGGCAGTTGCGCGCACACGGCATCGCTGGCCGCATGTTCCTGCAGGCGCCGCGCCCAGGCTTGCAACGGCGCGCTGGCCGCCGCCAGGCGCAAAGGCTGGCCGGCGGCGCCCTGGCGGCACAAGGTATCGAGGTCTTGCAGCAGGATGCGCCACGACACGCCATCGACCGCCAGGTGATGCACGACCAGCAGCAGGCGCACGCTGCCGTCCGCCATGGCAATGAGCACGGCGCGCAGCAGTTGCCCCTGGCGCAGGTCCAGGCTGCGCTGGGCCAGCTGGCAATGGCGCTCCACGTCGGCCGCGTCGCGCGCCTCGCGGCGCCACAGCAGCGGCGCGTCCGGCGCTGCCCCATATTGCTGCGACCAGCCATCCGGGCCGTGGGTAAAGCGCAGGCGCAGCGCGGCATGCGTCTGCAGCAGCACGTCCAGCGCCGCCGCGATGACGTCGCCGGCGCCGGCCGCCGACGCCTGCAGCAGCACCGACTGGTTGAAATGGTCGAGCCGCGCCAGTTGCGCGGCAAAGAAGGCCGACTGGATCGGCAATAGCGGCACCTCTTGCCCCGGCACCTCGGCGCTGCCGCCAGCGCTGGCCGCCACGGCCTGCATCAGCGGTGCCAGCGCGGCGACGCTCTGGCGCTCGAACAGCTGTTTCGGCGTGACGATCCAGCCGGCCTGGCGCAAGCGCGCCACGATCTGCAGGCTCAGGATCGAGTCGCCGCCCAGTTCAAAGAAATTGTCGTCGCGTCCCAGCTGCTCCAGTCCCAGCACGCCGCGCCACACCTGGGCCAGCAATTGCTCGGCGGGGCCCTGCGGCGCCACGCTGCCGCCCTGCTGCAGCGCCTGCGGGGCCGGCAGCGCGTTGCGGTCCACCTTGCCGTTCGCATTCAGCGGCAGGCTGTCGAGCGCCACGATCACGGACGGCACCATGTAGTCGGGCAGCTGGCGCGCCAGCGCCAGTTTCAGCCCGGCCGGCTGCAGGCTGGCGGGCGCCACGTAGGCCACCAGGCGCAGGTTGCCGTGGACGCCAGGCTGGGCCATGGCGACCGCGGCCAGCACGCCCGGCTGCGCCAGCAATTGCGCCTCGACTTCGCCCAGCTCGATGCGGAAACCGCGGATCTTGACCTGGTGGTCGATGCGTCCCAGGTATTCCAGCTGGCCGTCGGCCTGCCAGCGCACCAGGTCGCCCGTGCGGTACAAGCGTCCGCCGGCGCCATCGAAGGGGTCGGGAATGAAGCGGTCGGCCGTCATGCCCGGACGCCCCAGATAGCCGCGCGCCAGGCCCTCGCCGCCCAGGTACAGTTCCCCGGGCACGCCCGGCGGCGCCAGGCTCAAGGCGTCATCGAGCACCCACGCGCTGCGCGCGCCCACCGGACGGCCGATGGGCGCATACGCGCTGCGGCAGCCCGCATCCACGCCGACCTTCCACACCATCGGCGTGACCACCGCTTCCGTGGGTCCATAACCGTTGATCAGGAAGCGCGGTTTCAGGGCACGGCAGACCTGCTCGAAGGCCGCCTGCGGCATCGCCTCGCCGCCAAACGAATATAGTTCCACGGGCGGCGGGTTGCCGCTGTGTTCAGCCCATTCGGCCAGCTGTTTCAGGTAAGCCGGTGGAAAGCCCGCATTCGTGATGCGTTGCGCGCGCAAGGCCGCATAGGTTTGCTCGGGCGTCCACAGGCTGGCGTCGCGCAGCACCAGCGCGCCGCCGGCGCACAGGGTGGTCAGCCAGCGCTCGTGGGCGCCATCGAAGGCGAACGACAGGAAATGCAGTTCGCGCGACTGCGGCCCCATTTCATACAGCTCCGCCGTGACGGCGCAATGCATGGCCAGCGGGCCATGCGTCACCGCCACGCCTTTCGGCTTGCCGGTCGAGCCGGAGGTATAAATCAGGTAGGCCAGGTTGTGCCGGTGCGGCGCCGGCCATGGTGCAGCGTCGCCGTCGGCGTCGGCGGCGTCGTGGGCACCGGCCGGCGGCATCAGCAGCAGCGGCACGCCTGCGGGCGCCGCCACCCGGTCCAGCACCTGCTGCTGCGCGATCAGCAGGCAGATGCCGCTGTCGTCCATCATGTAAGCTAGCCTCCCGGCCGGGTAATCGGGGTCCAGCGGCACATACGCGGCGCCGGCCTTCAGCACGGCCAGCAGGGCGACGATCATGTCGATCGAGCGCTCCAGCGCCACGCCCACGCGCATTTCGGCGCCGATGCCGCGCGCGCGCAGACGCCTTGCCAGCGCGCTGGCGCGCCGCTCCAGCTGCGCATGGCTGATCTGCTCGCCGCCGATCACGACGGCCGGCGCATCGGGATGCAGCGCCGCATGCCGGACGATGCGCTCGTGCACCGCCACATACGGCACGGCTGGCGCGCCGCTGTGCGCCAGCGCGCGCAGCTGCTGCCGTGCGCGCGCATCGGGCAAGGCCAGGCTGCCCAGTGGCTGCTGCGCATCGGCGATCATCACCCGCAGCAGCGCCAGCAAACTGGCGCCGATCGCGGCCACGCCGGCGGCATCGAACTGCGCCTGGTCGTAGCCGTAATGCAGGGCCAGCGTCGCGTTCTGCATGACGGCCAGGGTCAGCGGATAACTGGTCTGCTCGCGCCGCTCGATGGCGGTAAATACCAGACCATCGGGCGCCGCCCCGGTCAGGGCTTCGTCGACCGGATAGTTTTCAAACACCACCAGGGTGTCGAACAGGCCGCCCGCACCCTGCTCGGCCCAGCGCTGGATGTCGACCAGCGGCGTGTGCTCATGTTCGCGCGAGGCCAGGCTTTGCGCCTGCACCTCGGCCAGCCAGCCGGCCACCGTCTGCGCATGGCGCGGCGTGGCGATCACGGGCAGCGTGTTGATGAACAGTCCCAGCAACTGCTGCGCGCCGGCCAGGTCGCCGGGCCGCCCGGCCACCGTGGCGCCAAAGGCCACCGTGCGCTGGCCCGTATGGCGCTGCAGCAGGATCGCCCACGCCGCCTGCACGACGGTGTTGACCGTCACATGGTGGCGCCGCGCAAAGGCGGCCAGCTGCACGCTTTCCTGGCGCTCCAGCGCCGTGCCGATTTCCGCATGCCCGCCCTGCCGCGCCTCGCACGGCAGCAACCCGGCCAGGCGCGTGGGCGCGGCCAGCGGCGCCACCAGCGCGCGCCAGTAGCTTTCGCTGCCGGCCGCGTCCTGCCGCTGCAGCCAGGCGATGTAGTCGCGGTAGCGTCCGCCGTGCGTGGCCAGCGGCTGGCCCGCATAGTGGCGCAACAGCTCGCCCATCAGGCGCGAACTGCTCCAGCCATCGAGCAGCAGATGGTGGTTGGTCCAGATGAAATGGTGGCGTGAGGCCGAGGTGCGCACCAGGTGCAGGCGCTGCAGCGGTGCCTGTTCCAACACGAAGCCTTGCGCCAGGTCGCGCCGCGCCAGCGCGTCGAGGTCGGCCTGGATGTCGTCGTGGCCGCGCCAGTCCAGTTCTTGCAGCGCGGGACCCGTATCGCGGCTGACCCATTGCAGCGGCGGCGCGGCCTGCGGCAAGAAGGCCGTGCGCAGGATATCGTGGCGCGCGATCACCGCCTGCCACGCGGCCGCGAAACGCCCGGCGTCCAGGCCATCGATATCGACGCGCAGCTGGTTCAGGTAGGCGCCATCGTGCGGCGCGTACACGCTGTGGAACAGCATGCCGGCTTGCATCGGCGACAGCGGATACAGGTCGGCCAGGCTCGCCACCGGTAAGTTGAGCTCATCGAGGCTGGCCTGGTCCAGCCGGACCAGGGGGAAATCGGATGGCGTCACGCCCTGCGCGCCGGAGCAGCAATGCGCCACCAGCGCCACCAGTTCCTGGCGATAGTCGTCCATCAGCGCCGCCAGCGCGCCTTCGTCATGGCGCGCCGCGCTGAAACTGAGCGTGAGTTTCAGCACGCCGTCCAGCACTTGCCCGTTGAGCGCCAGTTCATGCCCCAGCGGCGCATCGCTGTCCTGCGTCTCGCCGCCCGATTCGGCAGCCGGCGCCCACAATCCCTGCGGCTCGAAACTGCCGTCGAACTGGCCCAGGTAATTGAAAATCAGCTGCGGCCGCGGCAAGGCGGCCAGCGCGGCGCGCGCCGCATCGTCGCCCAAATGGCGCAGCAGGCCGTAGCCGATGCCCCTGGCCGGCACGTCGCGCAAATCCTGCTTGACGCGCCGGATGGCGGCCCCCGCCTCGCCCAATGGCGCCAGACGCACCGGATAAATGCTGGTGTACCAGCCCACCGTGCGGCTGGCGTCAAGGTCGTCGAACAGGTCTTCACGGCCATGGCCTTCCACCTCGATCAGCACCTGCGCCCGGCCCGTGTAGCGGCACAGGGCGCGGCCCAGCGCCGTCAGCAGCAGGTCGTTGACCTGGGTGCGGTAGGCGGCCGGCGCCTCTTTCAGCAGCCGGCGCGTGGTCTCGCGGTCCAGCGCCAGGCCCAGGTCGCGCGCGTGGCGCGTGGTATTGGCGCCATCCGGACGGGAGCAGGGCAAGGCGGCCGGCGTCCCCCCTACCGACAGCCAGTAGGGCAGCTCGGCGCGCACGGCCGGCGTGTGCGCGTGCTGGCACAGGCGCAGCGACCACGCCTGCAAACTGCTGCCGCGCGGCGGCAGCGTCGCGGCGGTGCCGGCCAGGGCGGCCCGGTACGCCGTTTCCAGATCTTCCAGCAGCACCCGCCACGAGACGCCGTCGACGGCCAGATGGTGTACGGCGAGGAACAGCCGCGTGCTGCCATCGGCCACATGTATCAGCTGCGCGCGCAGCAGCCTGCCCTGCTCCAAGTCCAGGCTGCGCTGCGCCTCGCGGCAGGTCGCCTCGATGGCGGCGCCGTCCTGCGCTTCGCATTGCCACAGCAGCTGGGCCGGCACGGGGCCGTAACTCTGGCGCCAGGCGCCCGAATCCGCCTGCCGGAAGCGCAGGCTCAACGACTGGTGATGCGCGGCGAGCACCTGCAGCGCGCGTTCCAGCGCGCCCGCGTCGAGCGCGCCGTTCGCCCGCATCAGCAGCGACTGGTTCCAGTGGTGGCGCTGCGGGATGGCGGCGGCAAAGAAATCGAGCTGGATCGGCAGCAGCGGCACCTCGCCCTGCGCGTCTTCAGGCACCGCCGGCGCGGACTGCAGCGGTTGCGCCACCAGCGCCAGGGCGGCGATGCTCTGGCGTTCGAACAACTGCTTCGGCGTCAGCTTCCAGCCCGCCTGGCGCGCGCGCGCGACAATCTGCAGGCTGAGGATGGAGTCGCCGCCCAGTTCAAAGAAGTTATCCTCGCGCCCCACCCGTTCCAGGCCCAGCACCTCGCACCACAGGCGCGCCAGCATGGTTTCCACCTCGCCCTCGGCCGGCGCATGCTCCGCGCCGGCGCCAAACTGCGCGGCCGGCAGCGCCTTGCGATCGAGCTTGCCGTTGCCATTCAGGGGCAGGCGCGGCAGCGCGACAAGCGCCGACGGCACCATGTAGTCGGGCACGCGCACGACCAGCGCAGCGCGCAGCGCCGCCGTGTCCAGCATTGCGGGCGTGACATAGGCCACCAGGCGCAGACCCTGGCCGGACGCCTGCGCCACCACCACCGCCTCGGTCACGCCGGGCTGCTGCAGTAATTGGGACTCGATCTCGCCCAGCTCCACGCGCAGGCCGCGTATCTTGATCTGGTGATCGATGCGGCCCAGGTATTCCAGCGCGCCGTCGGTACGCCAGCGCACCAGGTCGCCGGTCCGGTACAGGCGCGCACCTTCGCCGTCGAACGGATCGGGCACGAAGCGCTCGGCGCTCAGGCCGGGACGGTGCAGGTAGCCGCGCGCCAGGCCCACGCCGCCCAGGTACAACTCGCCCGCCACGCCGGCCGGCGCCAGGTTCAGGCTGTCGTCCAGCACATAGCTGCGCAGGTTGGCGATGGGACGCCCGATGGGCACCACGGCGTCGCCCGCGCGGCACTGCCACCACGTGACATCGATGGCCGCCTCGGTAGGACCATACAGATTATGCAGCTGCGCCTGCGACAAGGCGGCCAGAGTCCGGTCCTGCAAATCGGCCGGCAGCGCCTCGCCGCTGCAGATCACCGTGCGCAAGCTGGCGCAGGCGCCCGGCGCCAGGTTGGCGGCAAACGCCTGCAGCATCGACGGCACGAAATGCACGGTGGTGACGCCATGGCGCTCGATCAGCGCCGCCAGCAGCGCCGGATCGCGGTGCTCGCCCGGCGCGGCCACGGCCAGCCGCGCGCCGTACATCAGCGGCCAGAAAAATTCCCATACCGAGACGTCAAAGCTGAACGGCGTTTTCTGCAGCACCGTGTCGCCCGCACCCAGCCCATACGTCTGCTGCATCCATACCAGGCGGTTATACAGCGCACAATGGCGGTTGGCCGCGCCCTTCGGGCGTCCCGTGGAACCCGAGGTGTAGATCACATAGGCGAGATTTTCCCCGTGCAGCGCCACGCGCGGATTATCCTGCCCGCCGTCCGCATACACCGCTTCCTCGTCCAGCATCAGCACGGGCGGCAGGTGCGCCGGCAAGGCGTCCAGCACGGGCGCATGCGTGAGCAGCAGGCTGACCGCGCTGTCGTCCAGCATGTAGGCGATGCGTTCGGCCGGATATTCGGGGTCGATCGGCACGTAGGCGCCGCCCGCTTTCATCACGGCCAGCAAGCCCACCACCATCTCGACGGAGCGCAGCAGCGCCAGGCCGACGCGCACTTCCGGCCCCACGCCGAGGGCGGCCAGCCGCCGCGCCAGGGCATTGGCGCGCCCGTTCAAGGCTGCATAACTGAGCACTTCGTCGCCAAACAGCAGCGCATCCGCCTGCGGCGTGGCCGCGGCCTGGCGCTCGATCAGCAAGTGCACCGCCTCGGGCAGCGCGTACGGCTGGTCGCAGCGGCTCCAGGCCAGCAGCGCCGTCCGTTCGGCCGCTTCCTGCAGCGGCACATCGCCGAGCGCGCACTGCGGCGTGTCGGCCAGCGCCTGCAGCAGCGCCAGGTAATGGCGCGACAGGCGCGCGATGCTGGCCGGTTCGAACAGCTCCACGGCATAGGCAAAACTGGCCGACAGGTTGCCATCGGCCCGCTCCTGGGTGTCGAGCGTGAGCTCGAACTTGGCCGCCTGGCGGCCCAATTCATACGGCGCCGCCGACAGCCCCGCCAGCCGGACCTCGCCGCGCGGCTGCAGGTGCTGGTGATTGAACAGCACCTGGAACAGGGCTGGGTGGCTCAGGCTGCGTTCCGGCTGCAAGGCATCGACCAGCACGTCGAACGGCAAGTCCTGGTGCGCCTGCGCGCCCAGCGCGGCGTCGCGCACCTGCAGCAGCAACTGCTGCAGCGACGTGCGTCCATCGAGGCGCGTATCGATGATCAGGGTATTGACGAAAAAGCCGATCACGCCCTCGGTCTCGACGCGGTTGCGGTTGGCCATCGGCACGCCGATGCGCAGCGCCTGCTGGCCCGTGTGGCGGTACAGCAGCGCCTTGAAGGCGGTGAGCAGCAGCATGAAGACGGTGGCGCCATGGCGCCGCGCGCTGCGGTGCAGCTGCGCGCCCAGCTCGGGCGGCAGCGCGAAATCGAAGCGCGCGGCATGGTAGTCCGGCTGCGCCTGGCGGGCATGGTCGGCCGGCGGCTGCAGTACCGGATGCTCGTCGCCCAGGCGCGCCGTCCAGTAGGCCAGCTGCGCATCGCGCTCACCCGCATCGAGCCAGTGGCGCTGCCAGGCGGCGTGGTCGGCATATTGGATGGGCAAAGGCGCCAGCGCCGCGGCGCTGGCATCTTGCGCCGCCTGGTACAACGCGCCGAATTCCTCGATCACCAGCTGGATCGACCAGCCATCCGACACGATGTGATGCATGACCACCAGCAGCACGTGTTCGTCGTCGGCCAGCCGCACCAGCATCGCGCGCAGCAGGGGCGCGCTGGCAAGGTCGAACGGGGCCTGGTTGAAATCGTCGGCGATGCGCGCCAGCTGCGCTTCGCCATCGTCGATGCCGCGCAAGTCCGCGTGCGCCAGCCGCAGCGCCATCGGGGGCGCGATGCACTGCTCGGCCAGGCCATCCGCATCGGCCACAAAATACGTGCGCAGCGATTCATGGCGCGCGATCAGGGCGTCGAAAGCCCCCTGCACGGCCCCTGCCTGCAGGCGGCCGCGCAAGCGCAGACCGCCCGCGATATGGTAGGCGCTGCTGGCCGGATCGAGCTGCCACAGGAACCACTGGCGCTGCTGGGCGAAGGACAGGGGCGCGCGCGTAAGCGCATGGCGGCGCGGCGGGATGGGCAGCTGCGCCTGCGTGATGCCCTGCTCGGTCATTTTCTTGTGAAAAGCGCGCCGCTGTTCCGGCGTCAGGGCGCTGAAACGTTCGGCCAACTGCAGTGCGATATCGGTTTGCATGATCAGGTCGACTCCAAGGCATCGAGGAATGACGCGAGATCATCCATCTTCGATTGTTGTGAAGCTTGTTGCTGCAAGGTGGCGACTTCGGCGGCCAACAGGGACAAGGATTTGGTTTCAAATACGGCGCGCAGCGGCAGCGACACGGCCAGCGCCAGGTTCAGGCGCGACACCAGCTGCACGGCCAGCAGCGAATGCCCGCCCAGCGCAAAGAAGTTGTCGTCGCGCCCCACGCGCGGCACGCCCAACAGCGCACTCCAGATGGCCGCCAGCGCCTGTTCCAGCTCGCCCTGCGGCGCTGCATATGCTTCGCTTTCCAGCTGCGGCGCCGGCAGCGCGCTGCGCTCCACCTTGCCCGCCGGGCTCAATGGCAGGCGCGCCAAGGCCACGATGGCCGCCGGCAGCATGTAGTCGGGCAGCGCCGCCGCCAAGGCCGCGCGCAACGCTTCCACCGAGACCTGTTGCGGACTCACGTACGCCACCAGGCGCGTACCCGCCGGACCATCCTGCGCCACCACCACGGCTTCGCGCACGCCCGGCTGCGCCAGCAGCTGCGCCTCGATCTCGCCCAGCTCCACGCGGAAGCCGCGGATCTTGATCTGGTGGTCGATGCGGCCCAGGTAGTCGAGCTGTCCGCCACGCCAGCGCACCAGGTCGCCCGTGCGGTACAGGCGCGCGCCGGGCGCGCCATGCGGGTCCGGCACGAAGCGTTCGGCCGTCAGCGCCGCGCGGCCCAGGTAGCCGCGCGCCAGCAAGGCCCCGCCGATGCACAGTTCGCCGGCGGCACCGGGCGGCGCCAATGCCATGTCCCCGTCCAGCACCTGCAGCGCGCGCCCGGCCAGCGGCAGGCCGATCGGCATCTGCGCCGGCGCCGCGCCATCGAGGTAGGGCGCGCAATCGAGCGTGGCCGCCGTCACCGCCGCTTCCGTCGGGCCATAGGTATTGAGCAAACGGATGTGCCGCATGCCCGCCTGGCGCCACGCCTGCAGCGCTTCCGGCGGCATCGCCTCGCCGCCCGCGTGCACCTGGCGCAGCGCGCCGTAGTCGCGTGCTCCCTGGGCCGCAAAATCCTGCGCCAGCAGCGACCAGTACGCCGTCGTCAGGTCCGCCACGCTGATGCGGTAGCGGTGCAGCGCCTGGTAAAACGTCTCGCTGTCCCACAAGTCAGGTCCCCGCAAGACCAGCGCCGCGCCCACGCACAGGGTCGGCCAGGCTTGCTCGACGAAGCCGTCGAAGTTCAGGGTCGAAAACTGCAGCACGCGGTCCTGCGCCGTCAGGCCGAAGAAGCCGACGGATACCTGCGCATGCCGGCTCAGGGCCTGGTGCGCGATGCCCACGCCCTTCGGCTTGCCCGTCGAGCCGGAGGTGTAGATCACGTAGGCCAGCTGCTGCGGCAGCGGCGCATGGCCGGGATCGTGTTCCAGCGCGGACGGCTGCTCCACCAGCTGCACCGGCAAGTTCGCCGGCAAGGCCAGGCGCGGCAGCACCGACGCCTGCGTCAGCAGCAGCGCCATGCCGCTGTCGGCGATCATGTAGGCCAGGCGTTCGGCCGGATAGCCGGGGTCCAGCGGCACGTAGGCCGCCCCCGTCTTAAGAATGGCCAGCAAGCCGGCCAGCATGTCGACCGAGCGCTCGACGGCGATGCCGACGCGCACTTCCGGCCCCGCACCCTGCGCCAGCAGCGCATGCGCAAGGCGGTTGGCGCGCACGTTCAGCATGCGGTAAGTGAGCGCCTCGTCCTCGTACAGCAAGGCCAGCGCGTCCGGATGCAGCATGGCTTGCAGCTCGAATTGCGCGTGCACGGGCAAGTCGTTCCACGCGGGACCATCGTTGCGGCCCTGGCGCAGCAAGGCATCGGCCTGCGCGGCCGACAACAGGCCCATGCCATCGAGCACGGCGTCCGGCCGCTCCAGCATGGCCGCCAGCACATTGACGAAATAGCTGGCCAGCGCCGCGATGCCTGTCCCGTCAAACAGGGCTGTGCGGTATTCCAGGCTGGCCGTCACGCCATCGGCGCCGATGGCGACATCGAGCGAGAGGTCGAACTTGGCCTCGACCTGCGCTTCCGACAGCAGGCTGACGGACAAGCCGTCGAGCACGGGCACGGCGGAAGCGGCCGCGCCTTCATGGCGCAGGTTGAACAGGACCTGGAACAGCGGATTGCGCGACAGGTCGCGCTCGATGCGCATCGCATCGAGCAGCAGCTCGAATGGCAGCTCGGCGTGGTTCAGCGCGGCCAGCGCCTCGCCGCGCAGGCGGCGGCACAGGGTGCGCGGCGTCAGGCCGGGCGCCAGGCGCGCGCGGTAGACCTGGGTATTGACGAAAAAACCGATCAACTCATGCACTTCGTGGCGATTGCGGCCCGCGTTCGGCACGCCGATGGCAAAGTCGCGTTGGCCGCTCAGGCCACCGAGCACCAGCTGCCAGGCCGCCATCAGGATGACGAACGGCGTGCACTGTTCGGCGCGGCAAAACGCCAGCGCCGCGCGGGCCAGCGCCGGCGGCAGCGCAAACGCGTGGCTGCCGGACGCCTGCGCGGACGCGGGGCCGTCGGCCAGCACGGGCAAATTCAGCGCCGGCACGTCCTGCCCCAGGTAGGCCGTCCAGTAGGCCAGTTCCGCATCTAGGTGCGGGCCCTGCAGCATGGCGCGCTGCCAGGCCGCATAGTCGGCATATTGCAGCGGCAGCGCAGGCAGCCCCGGCGTGCCCGCCTGCGCGGCGCGGTAGGCTTGCGCCAGGTCACGGATCAGCACGGGATTGGACCAGGCATCCGAGACGATGTGGTGCATGCTCAGCATGAGTACGGCGTGCTCGCGGCCGCAATCGATCAGGGTGGCGCGCAGCAGCGGCGCGGCGCCCAGGTCGAACGGCGTGTCCGCTTCGCGCCGCAGGCGCGCGGCAAGCCAGGCGGCGGCATCCCCCGCAGGCGCCGTCTCGCGCCCCAGCGCCAGGCTGGCGTGCGCCTCGACGATCTGCAGCGGCAAGCCGTCGCGTTCCTCGAAGCGGGTGCGCAGCACGGCATGGCGCTGCACCAGCGCGCGCAGCGCCGCCTGCAGCGCCGCGCCGTCGCAGGGCCCGTCCAGGCGAAACGCGCGGCACAGGTTGTACGCGGTCGAGCGGGACTCGTAGCGCTGCAGGAACCACAGGCGCTGCTGCTGGAAAGACAGGGGCGCGGCGCCATCGCCGTGGACGGCGCGCGGCAGGATCGCATCGACGCCATCGGTTTCATCGTCGAGCATCAGGGCAAGCAATTGGTCTTGGTTGGTGATCATGGAGGCGTCGGAGTACGATGGGATAAGCCGCCCGGCCTGGACCGGGCAGCGGCCGTCTGGGCTTACAGCTTCAGGCGCAAGGTCACCGCCAGGGCGCGCGGTTCACCGATCACGTTGCCGTTCTGCGGCGTATTGATGCGCTGGTAGTAATGGCGGTCGAACAGGTTGCTGACATTGAGCGCCAGGGTGGCGCGCGCGCTGATGGCCCAGGCGGCATGCGCATCGACGGTGGCATAGCCGCCCTGCGCCAGCTGGGCGCCGCCCAGCACCGCGAAGCTGTTGTAGAAGCGGCTGACGGCCGTCACGCCGCCGCCGACGCTGAAGCGGTTCCAGTCGCCGGCAAACGCGTAGTTGCTGCCAAAGCGCAGCATGTGCCGCGGCGCGATGGCTGAAAAGGCGCTGGAATCGAGTCCGTCCAGGCTTTCCAGCTCATGCGAATTGATGTAGGTATAGCCGCCATACACATCCCAGCCTGGCAGCGGGCGTCCGTTGACCTGGGCTTCCACTCCCTGGTTGCGCGTCTTGCCGCGGGCGATGTAGTAATCGACGCCGTCCGGCACCAGCACGGACTGGGCGCGGCCGTTTTCGCTGACGCGGAACAGCGCCAGCGAGCCGCTCAGCGCGCGGTCAACGCTTTCGCCCTTGACACCGAGCTCGTACTGCTTGCCCTTCAGGGGATTGAGCGGCGTGCCGTCGCGCCCGGCGAATGCCTGCGGCTGGAACACGTCGACATAGCTGGCGTACAGCGAGTAGTCGCGGCTCAGGTCATAGATCAGGCCCACTTGCGGCGAGATTTTGCCGGTCGCCTCGTTGCGGCTCTCCACGGAGCTGTCCCGCGTATAGTCCTGCGTGCGGCCCTTCCACCACGACGCGCGCGCGCCCAGCACCAGGGTCAGCGGATCGGTAATACTGAAACGCGCATTCGTGTAGACGCCATACTGTTCTGAGCGCAGGTTCTGCCCTTCCCCCAGCGGCAGGAAGTCGGGGCGGGGGAAGTCGTGGCGCGGCTGGAAGATATCGACCTTCTCATCGAATTCGCCCCGGTAGTACGGCGAGGCGAAGCGCATGCTGTTGTAGTTGGCGCCCACCAGCAGCTGGTGGCGGCGGCCGAACAGCGCGAACGGCCCGCCGGCGTTCAGGTCGACGCCATACTGGCGCTGGCGGTCCTTGCCGCCGCCCACGTACAGCTGCACCAGATTGTCAGCCGGGTCGATCGGGTTCCACGGATAGGCCTGGATGCGATCGAGGCCGATTTCCTGCCAATTGGCGGACAGGCGTCCGCTCCAGCCATTGGCCATCTTGTGCTCGAGTTCAGCGAAGGCGTTGGTGGTGCGGTACTGGTCCAGGTTGAAATTGGCGCCGATATTCGTCTTGCGCGGTATGTTGGGCAGCGACAGCACCGGCTTGCCGCTCGACAGGTCGAGCATGGCGGGATAATTCCACGGCTGTTCGGCGGCGCGCACGTATTGCGTGCTGGCGCCCACGGTCAGGCGCGTGGCCGGACTGAATGTGTAGTCGGCCACGCCATACAGCGTGTGGCTGCGCTCATGCGCATCATCATAGAAAAAGTCCTTGTCCTGCAGCACGCCGACCACGCGGCCGCGCAAGGTGCCCTCGGCATTCAGGGCCGAACCCACGTCGAATTCCGCGCGGCGCTTGTTCCAGGATCCCAGGCTCAGCTCGGCCGTGGCGCGCAGCTCGTCGGTCGGGCGCTTGCGCACCAGGTTGATGCTGCCGCCCGTGCCGCTGGTGCCCGCATACAGCGCGGCTGGCCCCTTGAGCACTTCGACGCGCTCGAACAGGGCCAGGTCGGACGAGGCGCTGACGCGGAAATCGTAGGTCGTGGGCACGCCGTCGAGCTGCACCGAATTGATTTCATAGCCGCGCGAATAAAAGATGGCCCGGTTGGCATCCTTGTTCTCCACCGTCACGCCCGGCGTGTGGCGCAAGGCGTCGGACAGGGTGCCGAGGTTCTGCTGCTCGATCTGATCGCGCGTGACCACGCTGACCGATTGCGCGATTTCGCGCATCGCCAGCGGCAGCTTGGAGCCGACGCGCACGCGCGGATTGCCGCTTGATTCGTCGGCGCTGCCGCTGACCACCACTTCCTTCAGGGTCACCTCGTCCTGCTGCGCCCAGGCGGCCCCAGCGGCCGAGAAGGCCGAGAATGCGGACAGCAGCGCCATGCGCCGGGCGCCTCTATTTTTTACTGCGGACATCAACATCTCCTCGAATCGTGCATGAAAAATCGGATTTCAACAGGCGTGCGCGCTTTCCCTGCTGGCGCGGGCGCCAGCCCCGGCGACGGGATGGCCCCATTGGCGGCGCTGCTCCAGCATGGCCTCGGCGATCTCCTGCGAGCGGATCGCCAGCACCGACAGCAGGGTATCGCTCAGGCCATGCGTGTCTTCGCAGCAGCCCTGCAGGAAGATGCCCGCCGCGCAGTCCTGCGGTCCGCGCAGCCGGTAGTCGCGCGCCACGTCGCCGGCGTCGAACCACTGTGCCAGCGGCGCCAGCAAACGCCGGTGCGTCTGGCGCTGGTAGCCGGTGGCCAGCACCACGGCGTCGTAGCGGCAAAGGCCCGTTGCGATGGAGGGGCCGCCATCGCCATGGCGCAGCTCCGCCAGCAAAGCGCCGTCGTCGGCGCCGCGCAGGCTGGCCACTTCATGCTCGAACAGCACGCGGTGGCGTTCGCTGCCGCGCACCTTCTGCTGGTACAGCAAGTCGTAGATGCGCTCGATGAGACCCGTGTCGACCACCGCGTAATTGGTGTTGCTGAGGTCATCGATCAGGCTGCGCCGCGCGTCGGAACTGCGCTGGTACACATAATCCGTATATTCGGGATTGAAGATCTGGTTGACGAAGGCGCTGTCGTCGGCCGGGCGCAGCACGGCGTTGCGCGCGATCAGATCGACCTGCATGCCGGGGCCGCGCGCGGTCAGGTCGAGAAAAATCTCGGCCGCGCTCTGTCCCGCGCCGACCACGGCCACGCGGCGCGGCGCCGGCAAGGCGGCCAGCCCGGCCAGGTAGCGCGAGGAATGAAACACGCGCGCGTCGTCGCGCCAGGCGCCGAACAACGGCGGGATGTGCGGCGCACCGCCCACGCTGAGCACCACGTTGCGCGCATGGCGCAGGCGCTCGGCGCCGCCATGCTGGCGCGAGCGCACGCACAGATGATCGAGCACGCCATCGCGCAGCACCGGCTCGACCGCCACCACTTCTTCGCCGTAATGGCAATCGGCCGCGAAACGCCCCGCCGCCCAGCGCAGGTAGTCGTTGAATTCGTGGCGGCTCGGATAAAACGTCTTCAGGTTGATGAAATCCTGCAGGCGCCCGTGCTGCTGCAGGTAATTGATGAAGGTGTAGGGGCTGGCCGGATTGCGCAGGGTGACCAGGTCCTTCAGGAACGAGATCTGCATGCGGCTGTCGTCGAGCAGCATGTCGCCGTGCCAGACGAAGTCGGGCTTCTGCTCGATGAAACAGGCATCGAGCGCGCCATCGGCGGGGGCCGCCTCGCGCAGGGCGATGGCCAGTGCCAGGTTGGACGGGCCGAAGCCGATGCCGATCAGGTCATGCACGAGGTAATTGGCTTGCATGGTCACTCGCTTCGCGTGGCAAGGTGGTTGAAATAGGACAGATCATGCTCCCCCACGCCGGGCGGCACCAGGCGCCGCTCGCCGAAGAAGCGCTCGCGCAGCAGGGTCACCAGCATGGCCCGCTTGTGCGGGAAGTCGAATTCCTTGATCTTGGCAAAGCCGTTGCGGTCCAGGTTGTTGATCTGCTGCTGGTGATCGGCGCGCGGCTCGCCGACGATGCGCTGGGTGCGCACGTCGTCGAGGAAGATGTAGTGCATCAGCGACGGCAGCCAGGCCGTCACCCAGGGACGGCCGCGCACGTCTTCCTCGCCGATCAGCACATGCCAGCCACGGTCGAAGTCCGCCGCCTCGCAATACGGGCCGATGCGGTTTTCCTTGGCCCAGTAGACCTCGAAATAGCCGAACGGCCTGCCGCCCGCGCAGCCGATCAGCGGCAGCATGTGCGGGTCCGCCTGCAATTGCTCCAGATAGGTGCGGTGCCTGGCCAGGTCGCCCTCCTCCTGCCAGAACTGCGCTACGCGCGGATCGTTCATCCAGCGGTGGAAGGTGGCCAGGTCGTTGCCGATATCGACGGTGCGCAGCGACAGCACCTGGTTTAGCCAGGGAATGTGGCGCGCATACACCTGGCCGGACGGCTTGGGCGCGCGCAGCGGATGGCGCTGGCCATTGCTCATCACATATTGCAGCGGATAGGCGCCGGCACCTGGCCGCGTCAGCCAGACGCCCGACTCTTGCCAGAACCGCTGGACCGGCAGTTGCAGCAGGCCGGCGCCGTCGTCCAGCGCCGCACCCTGCAGCAGCTGGGCGGCCAGCGCCGCAGGCGCACCCGCCAGCTGCAGGCCGGCTTCGCCCGGATACAGCGCGAATGCCGTCTCACAGGCGGCCAATGCCGCGTCGCGCGCCAGCGCGCCTTCGCCGCCGGACTGCAGGGCGAGCTGCAGCCCCGACGCGGCACCGGCCATCCGCCAGCGCTGCACGGCGACGCCGTCCAGCATGACGATCAATTGCGCGCCATCGACGGCGGTATGCAGGGCCGCCGCTCCGGCGCGCTGCGTGACGAACTCCCTCGGGTGATGCTGTGCGGTCTCGGCCATGTTGATATCCTCGTTCTGAATCGCGAATGGGGGTGCAGCTAACAGGTAATCGGTAATAGACAAGGACCGCATCAGGCCGCGCTCAGGTCAGCCGCGATGTCGCGCACGCCGCGCGCCACGGCCAGCGGCTGCAGCACGCCGCCGTCGCAGCGCAGCACGCGGTCGGCCACGCCGAAGTAGCGGTCGTCATGGCTGATGGCGATGACGGTCTTGCCGCCGCGGCGCAGCTCCGGCAGCAGCTCGCGGTAAAAGAAGTCGCGGAAAGGCGGGTCCTGGTCCGCCGCCCATTCGTCGAGCAGCAGGATGGGGCGCTGCTCCACGTGCGCCATCAGCAGCGCCAGGCGCTTGCGCTGTCCCTGCGACAGGCGCACGGTGGACAGGCGGCCATCGTGCAGCGTCACCTTGCGCTCCAGGCGCAAGCGCTGCAAAAAGGCCTGCGCCAGCACCGGGTCGAAAGTGCCCAGCGGCCCGACCAGCCCCTGGAACAGGTGGAAATTGGAAAAAACGGTGGAAAAGTGGCTGCGGTACCAGGCACTGTTGCCGGTGCCGGCCGGTGTGCCCAGCAGCTCGATGCGTCCTGCGGACGGCTGGTACAAGCCCGTGAGGATGCGCGCCAGGGTCGATTTTCCGCTGCCGTTGCCGCCGACGATGAAGAGGATTTCTCCCGACGTCAGCTGCAGGTTGACGGGCCCCAGGCGGAAGCCGTATTCATCGCTCGCATGCGGATATTCGTATTGCACGTCCTGCAACAGCAGCAGCGGCAGGCCGGGCGCCACGGGCGCGGCGGCAGGCTGCACGTCGAAGCCTGCCCGGTGCGCCTCGAGCGCCAGGCTGTCGATCTTTTCCAGCGCCACGCTGCCGGACAACAGCATGGGCAAGCCTTCGACCAGGTCGTTCAACGGCATGCGCAGGAACATCAGCACCAGCACGAAGGCCACCACGGCCTGCGCCGGCACGGCGAAATAATCGCCGGCGACGAACATCAGCCCGGCCAGGCCGAGAATCAGCACGGCGCCCCAGTTCAGGCTGAAAATCCAGTAGCGGTCGGCGCGCACTTCCAGCTGGCGCGCGCGTTCGGCCGCCGGCGTGAAGTCCTGTTCGAAAAACAGCTGCTTGCGGGTGGCGTTCAGGGCCAGCTCGCAGCGCCCTTCGATGGCGCCTTCGTAGCCGGCAAAGATCGCGTCGTCCGTCTCGCGCACCTGCTTCATCAGCGCGCGCATGCGCAGCATCATGACTTGCGCAAACAGGGCACCTCCGCCCACGGCGAGTATCGTCAGCAGGAACAGCTGCCACGACAGCCACGCCAGGTAGGCGAAGCCGCCCAGCACCAGCACGCCGTTGTACAGCACGAAGGGCAGGCGGTTGAAGGCCATGCCGATGGCCGCCACGTCCTTGGTCAGCGCCGCATACAGGGCCGCCGCGCCGATCTGCTCGAGGCGCTCGATGCCCGTGTCGAGCACGCGCTTGAGCATGACCAGGCGCATTTCATACACCACCCGGTGGCCGAGTGCCGTCAGCAGGGCCTGGGAAGCGAAACCGCACACGAACAGCACCAGCAGCAAGGCGGCAAAGACCAGGGCCCAGTGCGCGCCAGGCACCGCCGGCGCGGCGATGCGCTGGTTGATCGCACTGATCAGGCCTATGCCAGCGAGCGCGCTGCACACACTGGCCACGGAAGTGAGCACCAGCAACACGCGGAAGCGCCGGATCAGGGACAGAAAAACGTTCATGCAAACAGCCTCGAAATCAGAAGGACATCAGTGAGAGAAGTAGTGCTGAATCAGTTGCAGTTGATATTGATGAGAATAAGAATGAGAATAAGAATGCGAATGAGAATGCTTCACATTTACATTTAATTGATAATAGATGAGAATTGTTATTACCGCAACCAAAGCATGTATTTATTTATATGCGCATGCCACGAAGAATCGATGACCATGTCCCTGCCCCTGCAAGCCCCTGGCCCGCACCATTGCCTGATCGGCCCCCTGCCCCAACTGTTCCAGGGCGAGCTGGCCGCGTACGGCGCGGCGCTGGCCGTCGCCGACGCCGTCATCCCCGCGGGCACCTCGCTCGATGCCTTCCTCGACGGCCCGCAGCTGCAGGCGGCGCTGGCCCTGTTTGCCCTGCGTTTTCCCGGCGCCCATCCCAAGGCGCTGGCGTCGACCTGGTCCAAGCTGTACTTCAACGCCCTGCTCGTGCCCGTGCTGGCGGCATCGGCCGCCTGCGGCTGGTGCTTCCCCCTCGCCCCCGGGCGCGTGCGTTTCCTGGCCGGCGCCGATGGCGCGCCGTTGCGCTTCCTGCTGGAAGACGAAGGCGCGGCACGGCCTGGCCTGGACAGCGCCGCGCGCCTGCAGCCGCTGGTGCGCGGCCACATGGCGCCGGTGGTCGACGCGCTGGCCAGGCAATGCCGCTTGGCGCCGCGCCTGCTCTGGAACAATGCCGCCGTGATCGCAGAAGAAACGCTGCTGCAATGCCGGTTGCTGATGGGATCGCAGCCGCGCATCGCCGCCGACCTGGACTTCCTGTGCGCCACGGCGCAGTGGCCGGACCAGCTGGCCAACCCCATGCACCAGCCCACGCGCCTGGTCGAAAATGTGCGCCAGCGCCAGCTATGCTGCCTGCGCTACCGGCTGCAGCTCGATTTTTGCGCCGACTGCCCGCTCGACTGCCGGCAGCGCCAGGCGGCGCAACGCAAGCTCGCCTAGAAACCTAGGCCGGCGCTCCCTGGCGCAGCGCCGCGCGCGCCTCCGGCGACATGCCGGCCAGCTGGCGCCGCAGCCCCGCCACCTGTTCCAGGCGGCCCGCCTCGTCCCCGAGCGCCGACAAGGCGCGCGCCAGCGCCGCCGGCGTGGCATGGTCGAACACCAGGCCCGGCGCGAACTCTAGCTGCAGCGCCTTGCGGATGCGGCCCACCAGCTTGATCACCAGCAGCGAATGCCCGCCTAGCGCAAAGAAATCATCGTCCACGCCCGGCGCATCGCGCTCCAGCACTTCGCCCATCAGATGCGCCAGCAGCCACTCGAGCGCGGTGGCGGGTTCGGCGCGCGCGCCCTCCGCCGCCTGCCGTGGGCGCGGCGCGGGCAGCGCGCGCAGGTCGACCTTGCCGTTGCCCAGGCGCGGCAACTGCGGCAGCACCACGATGGCCGCCGGCAGCATCACCTCGGGCAGGCAGGCGCGCAGGGCGGCCTGCCAGGCTTCTTCCTGCCCCTGCTGCCCCTCGTGCGCCACCACCCATGCCACCAGGTGGCGCCCGCCATCCTCGCCGCGCGGCGCGACCACGGCCTGGCGCACGCCGGGCAGCGCCAGCAGCGCCGCCTCGACTTCGCCCGGCTCGACGCGAAAGCCGCGCAGCTTGACCTGATGGTCGGCGCGCCCCGCCAGTTCCAGGCCCCCGTCGGGCAGATAGCGCGCCAGGTCGCCGGTGCGGTAGAGCTTTTCGCCCGCCAGCAGCGGGTCGTCGATGAACAGCGCGCCAGGCCGGTTCAGGTAGCTGCGGCACAGCTGCGCGCCGCCCACGTGCAGCTCGCCCAGCGAGCCGGTGGCGGCCAGCGCGCCGTGGCTGTCGAGCACCAGCACGCGGCAATTGGCCAGCACCCGCGTCAGCGGCAGCACCGCCGGCAGCGGCGCGGCGAGGTCCGGCGCGTGCGTCATGACGCCGATGGTGGTTTCCGTGGGACCGTAATGGTTGAAGACGCGGCTGGCCGGCGCCAGCGCATGGATGCGCTGCAGCAGCCGGCGTGGCGCCGCCTCGCCGCCCAGCACGAGCGTGGCCGGCAGCGCCGCATCCTGCTCGTCGAGCAGCGCGTCCAGGTGCGAAGGCACGATCTTCAGGCAATCGATGCGGCCATCGCGGATGAAGCGGGCAAACGCGGCCGGCGACTGCATGTCCTGCGCATCGGCCACGACCAGGCAGGCGCCATGCAGCAGCGCGCCGAACAGCGCCGTGTTGCCCAGGTCCGCCGCCAGCGCGGAACTGAGCGCAAAGCGCCGCGCGCCGTCCAGGCCCAGCTGCTCGCTGGCCGCCAGCACATAATTGAGCAGGTGGCGGTGTTCCACCACCACCCCTTTCGGCGTCCCCGTCGAGCCGGAGGTGTACAGCACGTACGCCGCCTGCGCCGCGTCGGGCAACTGTTCCGGCGCCGTCGCCGGCCAGGCTTGCAGCTGCGGCGCGATAGCGGCCAGGGACACGCAGCGCACGCCGCCGCGCCGCCCCTCCTCCCCCGGCGTCAGCAGCAGCACCGGCCGGGCGTCGCCGAGGATCGCCTCGGTGCGCGCGGCGGGCCATTCCGGTTCCAGCGGCAGGTAGGCGCCGCCGGCGCGCATCACGGCCAGCAGCGCCACCACCAGTTCGCCGCTGCGCGGCAGGGCCAGCGCCACGATGCTTTCGCTGCCCACGCCCTGCGCACGCAGCCAGTGCGCGAGACGGTTGACGCGTTCGTCCAGCTGCGCATAGTCGAGCTGCATGCCGTGCGCCTGCAATGCCGGTGCCCCGGGCGTCAGGCGCGCCCAATCGCCTATGCGCTCTGGCAAGGTCCGCGCGCCATAGCGTACGGCCGGGCCGTTCAGGGCCAGCAGCGCCTCCCGTTCGTCACAGCCCACCAGCGACAAGGCGGAAATGGCTTGCGCGGCACCTACCTCCAGTCCCGCCAGCAAGGTGGCCAGCTGTTCCAGCAGCCGGCTGGCCGCCGCCGCGCCATAGCACGGTGCGTGGCGCACGCTCAGGCGCCGCGCCGCGCCGGCCTGGTCCAGCTCCACCATCAGCGCCAGTTCAAAGACGTCCGCGCTGGACGGCAGCGGGCCGCATGCAAATGATGCGCCGCCGGCCTGCGCGCCGGCCGGCAGCTCGCCCACGGCGAAGCCCGTGCTGAAATGCGCATCGCCATGCGGGGCCGCCACGGGCGCGAATTCCTGCGCCTCCACGTGCTGCTCCAGCATGGCGGCGCAGCGCGACAGCCAGTCGCCGAACGGCTCGTCGAGCGACAGGCCGATATCGAGCGGCAGGATCTTTTCAAAGACGCCGACGGCGTCGTCCATCACCGCATAGTCGCGGCGGCAGTCATGCTGCCAGCCGGCGCTGAACGTCCCGTGTCCCTGGATGCGCGCCAGCAGCGCCCACCACGCCGCCTGCAGCAGCGCCACCAGCGGCACGCCGAAGGCTTCGGCCAGCCGGCCCACGCTGGCCGCCACCGGCGCGGACAGCTCGCGCGATTGCGCCGCCCGCCCCGTTCCCGCCGCCGCGCCGTCGCGATAGGCGAGCCGCACCGCCGGCTGCCGGCCCACGCCGGCCCAGTAGGCGCGCCCGGCCTGGGCCTCCTCGTTTTGCTCGATGTCGCGCCGCCATTCCACGAATTCGGCGTACTGCAATGGTTCCTCCAGCACCGCGCCGCCATACAGGCGCACGAGGTCGCGGTACAGGATTTCCAGGCTGCGCCGGTCCGCCACCAGGGCCGGCAGGCGCAGCACCAGCTGGCAGCCTGCCGGCGTCTCGTGGATCGACAGCGTCTCGCCAACCTCCTCCAGCGGCGCGATCCACTGGCGCAGGCCGCGGTAGCCGTCGACGGCGCCAAACCGGGCGCGCAGCTGCGTGTGGCGCACCGCCAGCATGTCCACCGCTGCGCGCAGGCGCGCCATGTCGGGCTGGCCGGCAATGTCCACCGTCAATTGCAGCATGCCCGCATCGGGCGGCACGGCGCGCTGCTCGGCGCTCAGCGCGAAGGCGTCCGGCGCGCTCATGCCGCACCGCCTTGCGCCAGCTGCGCGCGGCCCAGCAGTTCGCTCATCGCCACGACGATCTTGCGCGGGCCCTGGAACGGATCGCGCGCATGCGCCGCCAACATATTGTCGAGCATGACGACGTCGCCCTGCTGCCACGCGAAGCGCACGGCGCACGCTTCGTACAATTCGCCCACCAGGCGCATCACGTCGTCCTCGATCGGCGTGCCATCGCCGTAATACACATGCCGCGGCATGCGCTCGATGCCCACCATCGCCAGCAAGTCCTCGCGCACTTCGGGCTCGAGGAAATAGATATGGTGCAGCTGCACCTGATTGAAGAAACTGCGTTCGCCCGTCATCGGGTGGCGGATCACGGCCGGGCAGACGGTGCGCGTCTGCAGCGTGTCGTTTTCCAGCCAGCGGCACTCGATGCCGGCGGCGGCGCAGCGCGCCTCGACTTCCGCGCGGTCGTCGGTGCGGTAGAAATCGCGCCACGACACGTCGAACTTGTCGGTAAACGTGCGCACGTACATCAGCTGCTTGCGCTCGAACGTCTCGGCCACCTCGGCCGGCAGGCGGCGCAGCATTTCGCGGCAATCGACGATGGGCGTGGCGCCGCCCACGGGCGACGGCAGCTCGCAAAAGAACCACTGCTTGCGCGGCCAGCGGTCCAGGTGGGCGCTCTCGTTATGGAACAGTATCATCTGCTGTTCCGGATACGGCGTCGAGCGGTAGGTCTTCTTGCCGCCCTCCTTTTTCGGCAAGTCCGCATATTCGCCGTACAGCTGCGCGTCGATGGCTTCGGCAAACGACTCGAATTCCTGCGCCGTGCGCAAGCCGAAGCCACGGAAGACAATGCCGCCGTGCTGGCGCAAGGTGGCGTCGATGAACTCGCGCTGGCCTCGCGCCCAGGCGACGGGATCGAGGTCATCGCTGGCCGGCTCGATCAGCTGCGGAAAATCGCGGCCGGCCTGCAACGGCCCCTGGCGGATGGCGGCGCGCGGCGCGGGCCTGGCGCCGGCCAGCGGCATCTTCTTTTTCAGGCCGTCGAGCTTGCCGGCCGCGAATGGCGTTACGGGTATGCTATCCATGATGTCCTTGTGTACGGGTACGCTGAAGTGGATCAAAGGGGTGGCAGGCGCGGCGAGCGCCCGGTCGAGCAGGTCCAGCCAGGCGTCTGCCAGGCGCGCCACCGTCTCGGGCCGGAACAATCCGCTGGCATACACCCATTCCGCCGCCAGCGCGCCGTCGGCGCGCGGTTCCAGGAACAGCGCCATGTCGAACTTCGACGAGCGCTCAAGCGGGGGAAGGATGGCAGCGTCGATGCCGGACATGGCCAGCTGGCCCGTTGGCGTGTTCTGCAGCACGAACAGCAGCTGCACCAGCGGGTTCCAGCGCCGGTCGCGCGGCGTGCCTGCCGCCTCGACGATGCGGTCGAACGGCAAATCCTGGTGTTCGAAGGCCTCCAGCGTGGTGCGCCGGGCTTGCGCCAGCAGCGCGTTGAAATCGTCGCCGGCCGCGATGCGCGAACGCAGCGGCAGCACGTTGACGAAGAAGCCGATCAAGCCTTCCAGGTCGCTGTGGCGCCGCCCCGCCACGTCCGTGCCGATGACGATGTCGTCGGCCAGGGTCAGGCGGTGTAGCAGCCACTGGAAGCTGGCCAGCAAGACCATGAAGGGCGTCGCCTGCTGCTGCCTGGCCAGCGCCCCGACCCTGGCCACCAGCGCGGCGGGCACGACGAAGCGCAGCTCGGCGCCCGCGTGACTGGCCACCGGCGCGCGCGGGAAGTCCAGCGGCAAGGGCAGCATCACGGGTGCGCCGGCCAGCGACTCGCGCCAGAATGCCGCCTGCCCGCAGCCCGCCGGGCCATCGAGCACGGCCCGCTGCCAGGCCGCGTAATCGGCATATTGCAGCGGCAGCGAAGGCAGCTGCGGCGCCTCGTCCTGGCAATACGCGGCATAGCCATGGGCAAGTTCGCCGGCCAGGATGCCGACCGACCAGCCGTCGGCCACCATGTGATGCATGGAGAACAGCAGCCAATACAGCTCGTCCTCCAGGCGCAGCAGGCTGGCGCGCAGCACGGGGCCATGCACCAGGTCGAAAGGCAGGCGCGCGTCGGCGCGGACCGCTTCGGCGGCGGCTTCCTCGCGGACGGCCAGCGGCAAGTGGCGCAGATCGGTGACGGGCAAGTCCAGCTGCAGCTGCGCGGCGATCGCCACATGGGGATCGCCGTCATGCTCCGGATAGCGGCTGCGCAGGTTTTCATGGCGCGCCACCAGGGCGTTCAGCGCCGACTGCAAGGCCTGCACCTGCAGCGGTCCGGCCAGGCGCACCGTGGCGCCCATGTTGTAGGTGGCCGACGCCGTCGCGGCCAGGCGTTCGACCAGCCACAAACGCTGCTGCGCCAGCGACAGCGCCATCGGCCCACCGCTGCGCGGCAAGGGCAGCAGCGCAGGCAGGGCCTCGGCGGGCTGCGCCTCGGCGCGGTGCACGGCAATGGCTGCCGCCTGCGCCGCCAGCGTGGGCGCGGTAAACACGGCGCGCAGCGGCAGCTCGCACCGCAGCGCGCCGCGCAGGCGCGACACCAGCCGCGTGGCCAGCAGCGAATGCCCGCCCAGCGCAAAGAAGTTGTCTTCGCGCCCCACGCGCGGCACGCCCAACAGCGCACTCCAGATCGCCGCCAGCGCCTGTTCCAGCTCGCCCTGCGGCGCCACGTACGCCTCGCTTTCCAGCTGCGGCGCCGGCAGCGCGCTGCGCTCCACCTTGCCCGCCGGGCTCAATGGCAGGCGCGCCAAGGCCACGATGGCCGCCGGCAGCATGTAGTCGGGCAGCGCCGCCGCCAAGGCCGCGCGCAAAACGCCCACGTCCACCTTGGCCGGACTCACGTACGCCACCAGGCGCGCACCCGCCGGACCATCCTGCGCCACCACCACGGCTTCGCGCACGCCCGGCTGCGCCAGCAGCTGCGCCTCGATCTCGCCCAGCTCCAAGCGGAAGCCGCGGATCTTGATCTGGTGGTCGATGCGGCCCAGGTAGTCGAGCTGTCCGCCACGCCAGCGCACCAGGTCGCCCGTGCGGTACAGGCGCGCGCCGGGCGCGCCATGCGGGTCCGGCACGAAGCGTTCGGCCGTCAGCGCCGCGCGGCCCAGGTAGCCGCGCGCCAGCAAGGCGCCGCCGATGCACAGCTCACCGGCCGCGCCGGGCGGCGCCAATGCCAGGTCCCCGTCCAGCACCTGCAGCGCGCGCCCGGCCAGCGGCAGGCCGATCGGCATCTGCGCCGGTGCCGCGCCATCGAGGTAGGGCGCGCAATCGAGCGTGGCCGCCGTCACTGCCGCTTCCGTCGGGCCATAGGTATTGAGCAAACGGATGTGGCGCATGCCCGCCTGGCGCCACGCCTGCAGCGCTTCCGGCGGCATCGCTTCGCCGCCCGCGTGCACCTGGCGCAGCGCGCCGTAGTCGCGCGGTCCCTGCGCCGCAAAATCCTGCGCCAGCAGCGACCAGTACGCCGTCGTCAGGTCCGCCACGCTGATGCGGTAGCGGTGCAGCGCCTGGTAAAACGTCTCGCTGTCCCACAAGTCAGGTCCCCGCAAGACCAGCGCCGCGCCCACGCACAGGGTCGGCCAGGCTTGCTCGACGAAGCCGTCGAAGTTCAGGGTCGAAAACTGCAGCACGCGGTCCTGCGCCGTCAGGCCGAAGAAGCCGACGGATACCTGCGCATGCCGGCTCAGGGCCTGGTGCGCGATGCCCACGCCCTTCGGCTTGCCCGTCGAGCCGGAGGTGTAGATCACGTAGGCCAGCTGCTGCGGCAGCGGCGCGTGGCCGGGATCGTGCTCCAGCGCGGACGGCTGTTCCACCAGCTGCACCGGCAGGTTCGCCGGCAGCGACAGGCGCGGCAGCACGGATGCCTGCGTCAGCAGCAGCGCCATGCCGCTGTCGGCGATCATGTAGGCCAGGCGCTCGGCCGGATAGCCGGGATCGAGTGGCACGTAGGCGGCGCCCGTCTTGAGGATGGCCAGCAAGCCGGCCAGCATGTCGACCGAGCGCTCGACGGCGATGCCGACGCGCACTTCCGGCCCCGCACCCTGCGCCAGCAGCGCATGCGCAAGGCGGTTGGCGCGCAGATTCAGGGCGCGGTAGCTGAGCGCCTCGTCTTCGTGCAGCAGCGCAAGCGCGTCCGGCTGCAGCACGGCTTGCAGCTCGAACTGCGCATGCACGGGCAAGTCGTTCCACGTCCCGCCTTCGTTGCGTCCCTGGTCCAGCAGGTCGTGCGCCTGCGCAGCGGACAACATGGGCAGCGCGGCCAGCACTTCGCTGTCCGCCGCCCGCGCCAGCGCGGCCACCAGTTGCTGGTAGTGCTGCTTCAGCGCCTTGAGCAGCGCTTCGGGCAAGCGTCCCGCGTCGGCGCTGAACAGCACGTCGATATGCTGGTCCGGCATCACCTCGATGGTCAGGCCATAGCTGCTTTGCTCGTGGTTGTCGCGCTGATGCAGCTGCAGCGAGCCTTGCGGCGTGGCGCAGCTCCAGCGCCGACCCTGCGCCATCGGCAGGTTCTGGAAGACCATCAGGGTATCGAACAATGCCCCGCCATGGCCCGCCTGCTTCTGGATCTCGACCAGCGGGCTTTGTTCGTATTCGCGGATTTCGACATTTTCCTGCTGCACGGCGCGCAGGAATTCACCGAGCGCCAGCGCGCCGCGTGGATGCACGCGCAGCGGCAAGGTGTTGATGAAGACGCCGAGCATGTCCTGCGCGCCGGGCAAATCCGCGGGACGGCCGGCCGAGGTGACGCCGAAGATCACGTCCTGCTGCCCGCTGTAGCGCGCCAGCAGCAGGGCCCACGCGGCTTGCATCACGGTGTTCAGGGTCACCTGGCAGCTGCGCGCCAGCTGCCGCAGCTGTTCCGCCTGCGCGGCGCCGACGCGCAGCGCCAGGGTCTGGTGCACGCCATTGGCCCTGGCCGCCGGCAGCAGCGCGGGCAAGGGCGTGGCCCCTTCCACGCCTGCCATGCGGGCGCGCCAGAAGGCACTGCCCGCCGCCTCGCCGCCGCGCCGCCCCAGCCATTCGATATAGCTGCGGTAGGCGGGCCGCTGCGGCAGCACGGGGATGTCGCCAGCCTGGCTTGCGCGGTAGCGTTCCAGCACTTCCTCCAGCAGCATCACCGAGCACCAGCCATCGACGATCAGGTGATGGCGGCTCCAGACCAGCAGCCAGCGCTGCGCGGCCAGGCGGACCAGCACCACGCGCATCAACGGCGCCCGCTCCAGCACGTGGCCGAGCTTGCGGTCGGCGCTGCAGAATGCCTGCAGCGCCTCGTCCTGCCCTGCCGCGTCGAGCGCCTGCCAGTCCGGCTGCACCATGTCGAGGGCGGCGCTGGCCTGCACGCATTGCAGCGGCTGTTCAAGCCCCTGCCACGCAAATCCCGTGCGCAGGATGGCATGCGCATCAATGGCTTGCTGCCACGCCGCGCGCATGGAGTCCGGCGCGAACGGTCCGTTCACTTCCAGTACCAGCTGATTGCAATACACGCCGCTGCCGCCCGCCTCCGCATCGAGGCGGCTGTGGAACAGCAGCCCCGTTTGCAGCAGCGACAGCGGATAGGCATCCTGCAAGCCCGGACGCGCCGCCTGCAAGGCAGCCAGCTGCGCCGCGTCGAGGCCGGCCAGCGCAAACGGCGCGGCCGGCGCCACGGCCTGCACGGCGGGAGCGGACGGCGCCGACGCCGGCGCGGCGATGCAGGTGACCAGCTGGGCGATGCTGGGATGGTCGAACAGGTTCTTCGGCGTCAGCTTCAGGCCCCGCTTGCGCGCCCTGGCGATCATTTGCAGGCCGAGTATGGAATCGCCGCCGCAGGCGAAAAAATTATCGTGCAGCGACACGCCGTCGGCCGTGCCGCCGAGGACTTCGGCCCACACTTCGGCCAGCACATGCTCGTGGGCGCTGCGCGGCGCGGCCGATGCGGCCGACGGCGCAGGTGCCGCCGGGGCAGGTTCCGGCAAGCCTTTGCGGTCGACCTTGCCGTTCGCCAGCAGCGGCAGGCGCGCGAGCACCTGCCACAGGGCCGGCACCATCGCTTCCGGCAAGGCTTGCGCCATCGCCGCGCGCAGCATGTCGATCAGGCCCGCCTGCGCGGCGGCGCCATCGCGCGCCACCACGCTGGCCAGCAAGCGCAAGCCGTCGCCGCCCGGCAGCGGCCGCGCCACCACCGCCGCATCGGCCAGTTCCACGCGGGCCTTGAGCCAGGCCTCGACTTCGCCCAGTTCGACGCGGAAGCCGCGGATCTTGACCTGGTCGTCGCCGCGCCCGAAGAACTCCAGCACGCCCCCGTCCAGCATGCGCACGCGGTCGCCGCTGCGGTACAGGCGCGCGCCTGGCGCCGGGCCGAAGGCATCGGGAATGAAGCGTTCGGCGCTCAGGCCGGCGCGCCGCAGGTAGCCGTGCGCCACGCCGGCGCCGCCCAGATACAGTTCTCCGATGGCGCCCAGCGGCAGCAGCCCGCCGCGCTCGTCGAGCACATAGGCGGCGCGCCCGGCCAGCGGCGCGCCCACCGGCACGTACGCGGACAGGCCCGTTGGCGCCGTGGCCGCCTCCTGCGCCAGGCAACCGACCGTCGTTTCGGTGGGACCATAATGGTTGACCACGCGGCAGCCGGGACGCAATTCGCCCACGCGGCGCACCAGCGCCGGGTCCAGCCCCTCGCCGCCCAGTACCAGGCAATGCAGGGGCAGCAGCCGCTCCGGGCGGCTGGCCGACAGCAGCGCCTTCAGGTGCGACGGCACGATCTTCAGGCAATCGAGGGGCTGCGCTTCCAGCAGCTGCGCCAGCACTTCCGGATCGGCGCTGTGCGCGTCGCCGATCAGGCGCAAGGTGCGCCCGCTGAGCAGCGCGCCGAACCACGCCGTGTAGCCCAGGTCGGCCGTCAGCGACGACAGTGCGCTCATGCTGGCCTGCGGCGGCAAGGCCAGGCGCGGCATCACGCCTGCCACGTAGGCGGCCAGGTTGCCCTGGCTGAGCGACACCCCCTTGGGCGCGCCCGTCGAACCGGAGGTATAGATGATATAGGCCGGCAGTTCGGCATGGCACAGGGTCTCGCGCCATGCCGCGCCAGCATCGCTAGCGGCGGCATCGGCATCGAGCCAGCGGCGCCCTTCCAGCAGCGCGGGCGCCGCGCCGCTGCCGACGGTCAGCGCGATGCCGGCGTCGTCTAGCATCTGGCGCAGGCGCAGCGCCGGCAGGCCGCCGTCCAGGCAAAGATAGGCGGCGCCCGCGCGCCAGGCGGCCAGCATGGCGACGATCAGCGGCACGTCGCGTGGCAGCAGCAGGGCGACCCTGTCGCCGGCAGCCACGCCGGCGGCCTGCAGGCGCATGGCCAGGCGCAGCGCGGCCTGGTCCAGCTGCGCATAGCTCAGGCGCCCGCCGGGCGCGTCCAGCGCGATGTGCTGCGGATGCTCCCGCACCTGCCGCAGGAACATCTGCAGCGCCGTGGGCGCGGCATCGGCAGGCAAAGGATCGCCGTGCGCCTGCGACAGATGGCGCGGGTCCAGTTGCAACTGGCTCAGGCGCGCTTGCGGCTGCGCCACGATATCGCGCAGCAGCGCGCGGAAATGCGCCACCATGCGCTCGACGCTAGCGGCGCGGAACAGGCCCGTGTCATAGCGCCACTGCCCCAGCAAGCCGGCGCCCGAATCCTGCCAGCGCAGGTTCATGTCGTTGGCCGCGCCACGCTGGGTGGCGAACAGTTCGCGCGCCACGTGGCGCCCCAGCGCGGGCCGCTCGCCCAGCGGCACCAGGGTCATCATGTGGCGGAACAGCGGCGTGCGCGCGCCATCCTGCAGCGGCGCGCAATGCTCGCTCATCAGCGCCAACGGATATTGCTGGTGCTTCAGCGAGCCGCGCAATTGCAGCCAGCACGCAGCGAGAAAATCGAGGAAGGCCGGATCGGCGCGGCAATCGGCGCGCAGCGGTATCGCGTTGAGCGTAAAGCCCAGCAAATTCCGGTAGCGCGCGCCGCTATGGCCCGCCACCGGGGTGCCGATGAGGAATTCCGGCTGTCCCGTGTAGCGGTGCATGAAAGCCAGGTAGGCGGCCATCAGCAAGCCATACAGCGACACGCCCTGGTCCGCGGCCAGCTGGCGCAGCTGCTGCGCCTCTTCCGCGCCGATGGCGAATTCGACTTCGGCGCCATCGAAGGCGGGCGATGCGGCGCGGGGGAAATCGGTGGCCAGCTGCAGCGGCCCCGGCTCCCCCGCCAGGCGCTCGCGCCAGAACTGCTCCAGCCGCTGGCCGCGCGGCCCCGCCAGCATGGCGCTGTGCTCATCGAGCCATGCACGGTACAGCGCATCGGGGCGCAGCACCAGCGCCTGGCCCGCGCGCAGGGTTTCATAGGCCTCGAACAGCGTTTCCAGGAACACGAAGCTGCTGGAGAAATCCGCCGCGATATGATGCATCGACGCCATCAGATAAAACCGCTGTTCGCCGCCATCGTGGTCGACTAACAGCCGCGCACGCACGGGCGCATCGTGTTCGAGCACAAATGGCAGGTCGGCCTGGCGGGCCAGGAAGGCCCGCGCGCCGGCCTCGCCTAGGCCCTGCGTGGTCTCGACGGCAAAGTCCTCGCCCGGCGCCGCGCGGCGCAGCATGCGCGGCCCGTCCTCGCCTTCCGCATACACGCAGCCCAGCACTTCATAGCTTTGCTGCGCATGCAGGAAGGCCTGGCGCAGCAGCGCCGCGTCGACGGGGCCGGCCAGTTCGGCGCCAAACGCCATATTGTAGGCGGGGCTGCCCGGCGCCATCTTGTAGAACGTCCACAGGGCGCGCTGGCCGTGGCTCAGCGCCTGTCCGGCAGCGGGGAATCCGGCAGGCCAGCCGGCGGCGAGGTCATTCATGCGCCGCCTCCGCCATCGCCACGACGATCTTGCGGGCGCCCTTGAAGGTCGAACGGCCATGCGCGGCCAGCATATTGTCGAGCATCAGCACGTCGCCCTCGACCCACGGGAACATCACCGTGCACGCATCGAGGACGCCGCGGATTTCCTGCAGCGCCGATTCCTCGATCGGCGAACCGTCGCCGTAATACACATTGCGCGGCAGATCGAGGTCGCTGTCGACCAGCATCAGCAGCGACTCGCGCACGGCCGGCGCCAGGTTCGACACATGGAACAAATGCGCCTGGTTGAACCACACGTCCTGCCCCGTGCGCGGATGCCGCGCCACCGCCTGGCATACCTGCCGCGTGCGCAGTTCGCCATCGTCCTTCCACTCGAAGGCGATGTCCTGGGCGCGGCAATAGCGCTCCGCCTCGGCCCGGTCATCCGTATTGAACGCATCCTGCCATGGCAAGTCCAGGCCGTTGCCATAATTGCGCACGTACATCAGGCGTTTCTGTTCGAAGCGCCGGCGCAGCACCGGGTCGATGCGCGCAAAGATCTGCCGGCTGTCGGCGATCGGCGTCTCGCCATCCTGCGCGCTGGCCACGATGCAGTGGAACCAGATCTTCATCGGCCACTGGCGCGTGTAGGACTGTTCGCAGTGCAGGGGAATCACCTGATGCGCCGGATATTCGGTCGAGGTGTACACGCCCTTGCCCAGCGCGGAACGGGGCGTGGAGCCGAATTCATAGGTCAGCAGCTCATGCCCGAACGCGCGCGCAAACTGCTGGAACGGCTGCTCGCCGTGCAGCCCGAAACCGCGGAACAACAGGCCGCCCGCCACGTCCAGGTGCGCTTGCGCCGCGGCCAGCATGGCCGGCATGGAAGCCGGCCACTGCCCGCCCTGCCCCGGCGTGACCAGCATGGGAAGACTGCCCCCAGGGAATAATGGTGATACCTCCAGCTGACCATCGAATACCGTACTTGTTGCCGAGTGCATGCCAACTCCTTCATCTGAGATTGCGTAAGGTCCTGGCGAGCGGTCAAGTCCGCAAGGCCTTGGGTGGGATGTCTCTTGTAGAGTGCGCCTGGAATCCGCCAGCAATCGTCGCGATCGGGGATTGTGAGTGTCTGTAAGAAACCGCTATTGCGTCATCTTTCCAACAATATTCAAACTGAACCGACTTTTTCAAAGTTTATCAGTAAAACAATAAAATATAAATAGGAATCATAATCATTTAGATTTAGAATGATTTCACCGCGCATGGGCGCCCTTACCGAGCAAAGGAGTCAGCATGAGTTGGGATCACCCCGATACCCGTTTTTACGTTGTCGTCAACGAGGAAGAGCAATACTCGATCTGGCCCGACTACAAGGCCATCCCGGCCGGCTGGCGCGAAGCCGGCAAGCGGGGCAGCAAGGATGAATGCCTCGCGCATATCGAGCAGGTCTGGACGGACATGCGTCCGCTCAGCTTGCGCCAGGCCATGGACGCCGGCGCGCGGGAAACCGGGGCAGCGTGAGCGCCAGCCTGGGCGCCAGCTGGCTGGTGCGCGGCAGGCCGCACGCCGCGCGTGCCCTGCGCCTGTATTGCTTCGGCCATGCAGGCGCCAGCGCGGCCGCCTTCCGCACTTGGCAGGCGAGGCTGGAGCCATCCATCGAAGTGTGCGCCATCGAGTTGCCCGGCCACGGACGGCGCATGGCGGAAGCGCCGCAGGACCAGCTGCTGCCGCTGGCAGGCGAGCTGACGCAGGCGCTGGCCCGCGAACTGCGCGCCACGCCCCTGCCGTATGCCCTGTTCGGCCACAGCCTGGGTGCCCTGCTGGCGTTCGAAGTGGCGCGCGGCCTGGCGCGCCTGGAGGTGCCGCCGCCGCTGCGGCTGCTGGTGTCCGGCGCGAACGCGCCGCAGCGCCGCCCGCCATCGCGCATGCTGCACCGCTTGCCCGATGACGCCCTGCTGGAAGAATTGCGCACCTACGAAGGCACGCCGCAGGAACTGCTGGACGAGCGCGAACTGATGGCCCTGCTGCTACCGGTCCTGCGCGCTGATTTTTGCATGGTTGAAACTTATCGCTACCACCCCGGCCCGCAGCTCACGCTGCCGCTGACGGTATTGGCGGGGCGCGCCGACATGCGCGTCAGCGCCGACGGCGTGGCGGCCTGGGCGCTAGAAACCTCGGGCAACAGCCACAGCGCCTGGCATGAGGGCGGCCATTTTTTCATCGACACGCATGCCGAGGCTCTAATGACGGGCATCCGCGCCAGCCTGGTGCCGGCGTAAGCGATGCAGATGCTCAAAGGGCAAGAAATCGCGCTATGGCAAATCGACCTCGACGCCAGCCACCTCGATACCCTTGCCGCTAGCCTGAATCCGATGGAGAGCGACAAGGCAGGCCGTTTCCACAGCCTTGCGCTGCAAACGCGCTACCGGCGCTCGCAGGGCGCCTTGCGCCAGATCATGTCAAGCTACCTGGACGTGCCGCCCGCCGCCGTCGCCTTCCAGCATGGCGCTTTCGGCAAGCCGACACTGGCCGGGCATGCACTGCAGTTCAACCTGTCCCACAGCGGCAACACGATGCTGCTCGCCATTGCCCGTCACAGCGTGGGCGTGGACGTGGAACAGTGTGCCGAAACGCCAGTCGATCTCGATCCTCTGCTCGAGCTGTTGTGCCACGCCGACGAGCGCACGGCAATGGCGGCCCTGGCGCCGAACCAGCGCAGGCAACTGTTTTACCCCTTGTGGACACGCAAGGAAGCGTATCTGAAGGCACTCGGCACAGGACTGAGCGTTGATTTCCGCCTCGTCAGTTTTGCGCCCGTGGACACCGGGATATGGCAGGTGCGGCATGACGGCATGCCCTCATCCGTTCCCTACTACTGCCGCGACCTGCCGCACAGCGATGCGGCGTTTTGCGCGACCGTTTGCTCGCAGCAGCCGCAGGCGCCGGTTAGTCTCCACTACCTGCTTGCTGAGTGCGGGCCCTTTGGGTAGTCGATATTCAAGAGCAGTTTCCGCTTTTTCCGAATTGAATCGCCACCAATAGCTTAGACTTTCCTGATCCATGGTTCTCGGACGATGAAAAACCGATGGATCGTGTCCGGGGTTTGGGTGTCCTTCCAGGCGACCAGCTCTTTCACCCAGTTCGGTTGGCGACCACGACCAGTCCAGCGGTGTTCTTGGCATTCACGATAGGAATTTCCGGCTTGCATAGGAATCGGTGGCTTATGCCAGGATCATCGGCATGCTCAAGAATGGTTCGCCGCTTTGACGCAGGAATCAGCGGCCATGCTGAAGCAAGAATTGGTGGCTGATCTGACGAGAATACGCAATCCCCGCCTTCAAGGTCAACAGCAAGCGCCTGCGCACCACCTTTGCCAACGAAACGGACGCGCGCGCGGCGGCCGTGGCCGAATGGCAGCGTATCTTGCGCGGCCTGGCCACCGTTGAAATGAGCCTGGCCCTTGGCAACCCGGCCGTGTTCCCGCAATCGCCCGTGACGGTGAAGGGTTTCAAGCCCGAGATCGACGCCACCGAATGGCTATCGGTCAAGGTCACGCACAGCCTGGGCGGCAACGGCTTTACCACGCGCGTGGAGTTTGAAACGAAAACGGAAGCGGTCGAGGCCGAGCGCGAGGAAGAGAAAGACCCGGACGAAGGTATCACGGGCGTGGTAGCCAAGTGGAAGGACGTGGCGGCGAAGAAGAAAAAGACGGGGCAGGAGCAGGCCGGCGCCACGGGTATGCTCAAGATGCTGGATCACACTTACAAGAGCAAGCAGGCCGCGAAGCGGGCCGCAATGCATGCATGGCGGCATATTGAGGAGGTACGCAATATCATCGAAGAAAACAGCGAGGGGCCTTAGCGGCCAATGCAAATAACGGGCGACAATAGCAGTAGAGCAGCATGATAGCGCAGCGTTTTCGGCTGCTAAAACTTTGTTTTCCCCATAGCGATCATCACTGGACACTCCTATCATTCCCCTCCGCAAGAAACTTGAATCAATCTGCGGTGTCCAGCAAACCCGTTGTGATTCGAGGCTATGCGTATGGCCGGATCCGACAAGTCACCTACCCATGCAACACTCTTTGTCACAGAATTATTTAAAAACAGTCCGCGGATAAAAATTTATAAAACACAAGAAGTTGCTTTCCTAAAAAAATCTTGCACGACGCACCCGATCAAGATGATCTTGATTGCAATCATTTAATTGCTGTAACGTTTTCAATGAGGCTGCCGATTCAAAATAAAATAAACCACAATCCGGAAAAATAAAAATATAATTTACATGCGCACCACCATGTAAGAGTGCCCGGCCAGAATATATATTTTACACTTTGATACCTTAGTTGATAATTTTTTAATAAATGAATGAATAGCTATCCTCCGCCAATAAATAAAAAAGTTGACACACCTTGCGGCACATAGTATAAATTCAATTGTTAAAAATATATTTTTGAATGAGCGAATTATTTTCGTTAAACTTCAACACTCCTATCGATGTAAACATTTGCAAGGATGTATTCCATGTCTATTCAAGAAATGACCGTTAGCGAAATTGATGAAGTAAATGGCGGCGTAACAAGTGGCCAAGTTCTAAATGCTGGAGCGGGAATTGCTGCAGTCGGCGCCGCTGCCTTTGGAGCTGTTGGACTGGCTGCTGCATCGCCGGTATTAGTTGCAGCTGGTGCTGCATATGGCCTCGTTTCTGCTGGCATGTGGGCGGCAGGCGCATTGAGCGATATTGGTTATTTCAAAAAAGTAACTGCGGCCTAAAATCCACGTACTCATTGAAATCGGGATGAATATCCCATCATAATAACTTCCTGCGGAAATTTTTTGGCAGCATGCAAAATCAAACCATCTCCGCAGGAAGCACACTTGTCACAAAAAAAATTTCCATGTGCATTATCAAAGTATTTAAATTTAATTAATTAAAAGTTAACATCATATGAAAAAATTACATACAAGCATATTACCTATTGCATTTATTAGCGCAGCATTAATCATCTTTTCATATTTCGCAATTTTCAAAAATCAATCAACTGCCAATCAATTAATTGAGTTCTCCATTGCACATCCATTAATTTTAAGCGGAATAACTTTATTTTTCATTTCACTGACATTTATTCTATTCTATTTTTACAAATCCAAAAAAAAATAAACTGACATTTCTAGAATTATTTTTACCATGAATACATAATTTTCATGAAAATTATAGTACATGATTTATCAGGCGTGGCTCCAAGCATCAAGTCGCTGCAGTGTGACAACATCACATTTATCCCGACATCACCCAACATTGTTTTTCCTTCAATGATGAAATTCATTATAAATTTTCCCATTGCGCGCTGGGTGATTCGTTTTTTTCGCATCAATCTTAACCAGCAATATATGCTGTAATTCTTTTTAAAAAGTATAAATAATTACACAATAGACAACAATATTTAATCGTGCAAATTTTGCTTCATAAGCAGTGGTAAATCCTCGATTTCCTCTATCAAATTCAAGATTGCTTAAATCCCGGCGAGGTCAATCCATGTCTTGGGTTCCTATTCGAAAAGAAAACTATTTTGCGTGACCAAGCCAGCGTTCCCGCCACCACCAGCCCCGCCCCGCCCGTCCAGCCCCTGTTTCGCCAGCAAGCCATCGAGCATCTGGGTAACAAGCAGTACGGTACGGTCTTACTGGCGCGGCCCGTCAGCCACCTGTTCCTGACCTGGCTGTTCCTCGTCATCGCGCTGGCCATCGTGGCTTTCTTCATCTTCTTCAGCACCACCCGCAAGGCACAGTCGCAAGGCGTGCTGCTGCCGACCAGTGGCGTGATCCGCGTCATGCCGGGCCAGGCGGGCGTCATTGCCGCAGTGCGCGTCAAGGAAGGGCAAGCCGTGCGCGCGGGCGAGGTGCTGTTCGTGCTGTCGGGCGAGCGCAGCAGCGCCAATGCGGGCGCGCCCCAGCAGGTCGTCTCAAACCTGCTGAAAAGCCGGCGCGACAGCTATGACGCGGAATTGCAGCAGTCGCGCCTGCAATCGCGCCAGCGCATGGCGGCGGGCCAGCGCCGCGCCAGCGACCTGGCGGCGGAAATCGGCCGCATGGATGACCAGATCGCGCTACAACAGCGCCGCATTGCCCTAGCAGAACAATCCTACCAGCGCTACAGCGACCTGAATACCACCAATTACATTTCATCCGCCCAACTGCAGGACAAGCAGGCCGAGCTGCTGGACCAGCACCAGCGCCTGGCGGAACTGCAGCGCATCAAGTCGGCCAGCCAGCGCGACTTGGCCACCACGGAAGCGGACGTGCGCGACTTGCAGGTGCAGGCGCAGCGCGACACGGAAGGCTTGCAACGCAATGTGTCCGCCATCGAGCAAGACCTGACGGAAAACGAGGCGCGCCGCGAAATCCTCGTCCGCGCGGCACAGGACGGCATGGTCACGGCCATCACCACAGAACTGGGCCAGACTGTCGCGGCCAACACCGTGCTTGCCTCGGTATTGCCGCAAGGCGCCCAGCTGGAGGCGGAAATCTACGCGCCGTCGCGCTCGGTCGGATTCATCAAGCCGGGCATGACGGTGCTGCTGCGCTATCAGGCGTATCCGTACCAGAAATTCGGCCAGTATCCGGCGCTGGTGCGCGAAGTGGCCAGTACCTCGTTGCGGCCTGAAGAGCTGGCGGTACCGGGCGCCGTCAGCGGCACGAATGGCGAACCCTTGTACCGCATCCGTTTGAGCTTGCAGCGCCAAAGCGTGCAGGCATATGGCGAAACCCTGCCCCTGAAGTCGGGCATGCTGGTCGACGCCAGCATGCTGCTGGAACAGCGGCGCCTGTATGAATGGGTGCTCGAACCCCTGTTCAGCATTTCCGGGCGCCTGTAAGCCCCCATATTGATTTTCCACAATACTTTACGTCTGCGCTGCATGCACCTCCCTGATCTCGCCCACCTGTCCTTCTGGCGCAGCCAGCGCCTGCCCGTCCTGCTGCAAACGGAAGCGGCCGAATGCGGCCTGGCCTGTTTATCGATGGTGGCCAGTTACTGGGGCCACCAGACCGACATTTCCAGCATGCGCCGGCGCTTTTCCGTGTCATTGAAAGGAGTGACTTTAAAAGGGCTGATGGCGATGGCGCAGGGGCTGGCCCTACATACGCGGCCCTTGAAACTCGACATGCAGCATCTGCCCGAGCTAAAGCTGCCCGCCATCTTGCATTGGGACTTGAACCATTTTGTCGTCCTCAAGTCCGTCTCCGGCAGCCATGCCGTGATCCATGACCCGGCCGTGGGCGAGCGCCGCCTGCCGCTGGCGGAAGTGGCGAAACACTTTACGGGCGTGGCGCTGGAACTGATACCCACCGCCGAATTCAAAAAGGCCGAGGAAAAGCAGCAGTTTTCCCTGCTGTCGCTGATGGGGCGCGTGGTGGGCCTGAAACGCGGCCTGCTGCAATTACTGGTGCTGGGCCTGGCCTTGCAGGTGTGCGCGCTGGTGGCGCCGTTCTACATGCAATGGCTGGTCGACGAGGCGCTACTGGCCGGCGACCGCGACCTGATCACCGTGCTTGGCTGCGGTTTTCTGCTGCTGGTGCTGGTGCAAACGGCAATCGGCGCCGTGCGCTCCTGGATCACTACCGTGCTGGCCACCAATTTGAATTTGCAATGGCTGGGCAACGCTTTTGCTCACCTTTTAAAATTACCGTTGCCGTATTTCGAGAAGCGCCACACAGGTGACATCGTCTCGCGCTTCAACTCCATCCAGACCATGCAAAGTAGTCTGACGACACAATTCGTCGAAGGCGCTATCGATGGCGTGCTGGTGCTCGCTACCCTGGGCATGATGCTGTTCTACAGTCCGCTGCTGGCGGGCGTGGCCTGCATCGCCGTGCTGTTGTATGTCTTGCTGCGCTGGGCCCTGTTCAAGAACATGCGTGAGGCGACGGCCGAACAGATCATCCACGCGGCCCGGCAGCAGACGCACTTCCTGGAATCCGTACGCGGCATCCAGAGCATCCGCCTGTTCGACCGCGCGGCTGAGCGCCGCGCCAGCTGGACCAACGCGCTGGCCGACCAGTTCAATGCCGATCTGCGCATCGCCAAGCTGTCCGTGTCCTACCAGACGGTTAATACTTTGCTCTTCAGCGCCGAACGGGTGATCGTCATCTGGATGGCGGCGCTGGCGGTGCTGGACAACCGCTTTTCGGTCGGTATGCTGTTCGCCTTCATCAGCTACAAGGACCAGTTCAGCCAGCGCATGGCCAGCCTAATCGACAAATTGTTCGAGCTGCGCATGCTACGCCTGCATGGCGAGCGCGTGGCCGATATCGTTCTGACGGACGCGGAAGTAGACGGCAGCGACGTCGAGCTGGACATGGACGATATCTCGCCGTCGATCGAGATCCGCAACTTGGCTTTCCGCTACGCCGACAGCGAACCCTATGTATTGAGCGGCCTCAATCTGAGCATTCCCGCCGGGCAGTGCATCGCAGTCACCGGCCCGTCCGGCTGCGGCAAGACGACCCTCATGAAGTTGCTGCTGGGCTTGCTGGAGCCCACCGAGGGTGAAATTCTCATCGGCGGCATTAAGCTGGGCAGCCTGGGCTTGACAAACTACCGGCAATTGCTGGGCACGGTGATGCAGGAAGACTCCCTGTTTGCCGGCTCCATCGCCGACAACATCAGCTTTTTTTCCCCCTCCCCCAATGTCCAGCAGGTGCAGGCTTGCGCGCAACTTGCGGCCGTGCATGTGGAAATCGCCGCCATGCCGATGGGCTTCAACACCCTTGTGGGCGACATCGGCAGCGGCCTGTCGGGCGGCCAGAAACAGCGCATCTTGCTGGCGCGCGCCCTGTATAAGAATCCGAAGTTGCTGGTACTCGACGAAGCCACTAGCCATCTGGATGTATGGAATGAACAAGCGGTGAATGCTGCAATACAAAGTATCCAATTGACACGTGTGATCGTCGCGCATCGTCCAGAAACTATAGCCATGGCGCAAAGGGTAGTCGTGCTACAGCAGGGCGAAATTGTGCAGGATGATATCCGGGAGACGAAGGCGCCAGCTTAAATTTTTGGCATTGTATTGCACCAGTAGAGTATACGCACTACGCACCTGATCCATAGTTCTTGAAGGATGAAAAATCGATGGATCGTGTTACGGGCTTGGGTGGCCTGCCAGGTGTCTGGTGAGCGATCTCGTAGCTGCCTGATCCAACGACGAGATCGGGCTTGACCTGCCTATCCTCCGTACCCTGTGGAGAGTCCTGCCGCGTTCAAGTAAAAGCTGGATTTCCTTCGCCATAATGGACGGCGAAGGATGTCATATGCTACTGAGGCAGCCGCGGTAGTCCTTGGCACACTATATAGCAGTAAACCTTCCGGATACGTCGGTGAAAGCGATGGGTGTAATGGTCAAAGAAATGAACCTTACGGAGGCGGACTTGATTGTCGATGCTACAGCGGAAGGTGCCGTTGCGAGCTACTTAGCCAAAAAATACAAAAAAAAGGCCACACTCACCGTATGGATAGAGGGCGCTGGTGTGGCGGTTGGTGGATTTTTGCGAGCAGGAGAAGGACATGCTTGTTCACATTGTCTGACTACGCACAATCGTAACGGCAAGTATAGAACGACAGTTGAGCTTATACCGCCGAAATTTGAGGGACAGGGGTGTGAACAGGACTATGTGCCATTTCCGGCAACGGTTTCAATTAAGGCCGCTTGCTTAGGTGCCGAAATGATTATGGATTGGGTTGCTGGAAAGGTCCAGCCGACACTTCGCACGTCAGTTCTGAGTAATGAATTCACTTCTGCATCAGCGCTGGCAACTCCTGAACCTATCGAAGGCTGCCCTGCATGCACTACCTAGATTTGTGGAAAGTCGATGATGGCGGGTTTCTGCTGCTCAGCCCAGAAGTAATCAAAGTGTTTGAGAAGTATGCCCAGGTTGACTCAACCATGCCGGAGAGTGGCGGGATACTGTTGGGGTACGTAAGGGGCCAACATCTGGAAATAATCGAAGCAACAGAGCCAACCTCGGCCGACAAGCGAAGGATGTTTTTCTTCCTAAGGCGTCCACAGGGTCATCAGGAAATCGCTCGGCGTCAATGGGATGAAAGTCAGGGCCTGATTCGTTATTTAGGGGAGTGGCACACACATCCCGAGAATGTTCCGTTACCTTCCTGCTTGGACAGGCGGGAATGGCGAAACTCTGCCTCCAAGCGAGCTGATGGCAGGTCGCAGGTTGGACTCATTGTCGGCAGAGAAGACCTTCATATTGAGCTAACTTATCACAGTGGTAAATATACAGTATGTCGTAAGCAGTTCGAATCTGAGCATGTACGCTAACGTGCCAAGAGTTCCGGCTTGAGCATCTGAATCGCCACCAGTAGCTTAGACTCTAATGATCCATAGTTCTTGGATGATGCAAAACAGATTGATCGTGTTAAGGGCCTGGGCGTCCTGCGAGGCACCTGGTGTGCGATCTCGTAGCTGCCTGATCCAACGACGAGATCGGGACTGGCCTGTCTATCTCCTGCCCTGCAGAGACTCATGCCGCGCACCAGCAAGAGCTGCTTGAGCTTTGGTGGATTCCACCATGAACTCTTCCGTGGCTAAACCTCTTGCAACGTTAATCCTGGGTTTCGCGGTGCGCGGAGCAGTCGATTCGATCTATCTCTCGCATCATTTCCGCTCTGCAACGATGCATTTAAGTTAAAGTGTTGCGTTGAACGATTGAGTCCGCAGCCAAGAGCGGACCTTCAGTTATGGATGTGAAAGGGAAAGATAGATGGCAGTGCAACCGAAAACTCCTCAAGAGAAAAAGTGCCTCAGCTACGAGAAAGACCGCCGCAACACGTATGGTGAAAACAGCAAGGCCTCACGCAAAGGCATCCCGCTAGCTAAAGCACGAGCGAACCGTTCAGAGCGGCATGCGCAGAATCACGTTCTCGCGACAGCAGTTGGTGTTGAGAACAGCGACGCCATGGCTGCTGTTGAAAATCTTGTCCGGAGTACGGAACCTCGAGACTGGCGTAAGTTCCCGGACACTTCCCTGGGTGAAGTCTTGGACCGGAAAGCTAACAAGTAACAGTCGTCCGCTTCGGGGCGGGACCTGGCAACGACGGCAACCGGCCAAAACCTGCCGTTGACAGCGACTTCATCTCTTATAGTTTTTCTTACATGGCGAATCTTTTCTTAAAATTTCTTAATGGCCTGTCGGGAAGTTTGAAACCTAAGCCGACAACAAATAGCCATAGTAAACAAATCCAACGTATCAAGACGAAACTAACGAACGCGCAGAAGGCAGACAAGGAGCTCAAGGTCTTTGGCGCGGATTCTCATCAATATAGAATCAAGCCGCCGGCGCCAGAACGCGAAGTCAGTGCCTTCGAAAAACGCTTCTCACTGGTTTTGCCAGAATGTTATCGTTCTTTTTTGACTTCGCTGGGCAACGGCGGACAATCTACTTGCGGATCAGCCGCAGGGCCATTTTATGGAATATATCCGCTTGGTCACGGTGTAGATGAACTCGCCGAAAGACCGGCATCACATTTGAATAATCCTGCAATCATTAATCCCGCCATAACAGACGAGGAATGGGAAAGATTGATAGAGCGTATCAAGGATGATGACGAAATCTCGGACGAGGAATATGAAAAGGAGCGAGAGAAAATCTACGGAGGGCTATTGCCAATCGGCTCACAGGGATGCACGTGTATTCACGCCCTCGTTCTAAATGGCCCGCATGCTGGTCGGGTTGTGAACTTGGATCTCGACTTACATCGACCGCAGTTCGCGTTCGAGATGAATTTCCTTGATTGGTATGAGCGCTGGCTTGACGAAGTAATAGCCGGTTATCTAACGGAAGGTGGTCCGACATGGTTCGGTTACACAATGAGAGGCGATGACAATCAGCTAATGCATGCGTACGCTGAGGCGAATAACCGTGATACGAAACTTGAGGCCCTCAAGGGACTCACCAAGCTTGCTACTGCGACCGACGAGAATTGCCGCAAACTGCTTGAGCTTTGCGGTGAAGAAGACGCGGAGATTCGCCGCCTCGCGCTCGCGATGCTGACTAAATTTTCGTACCTCATGGCCCGGCAATCCCTTCATGCGCACATTCTTAGTGACGATTATGATTGCCTCGCGGCCTGCCAGAACATTAATTGGTATGCCAAGAATAAAGCGAATGAATGGAGCGCCTTGCTGAGAAGTCGCCTACCGAAAGTCCATACGTCAGAGACATTTCGAGTGATATCTTATCTACTGGTGGAGTCGAGCATGGATTTTAGCGAAGACTTCAGGCCATTCTGCACGCATGAGGATGAAAACATTCGCGTGACCGCATTCTATTCACTCGGGAAACTGAGAAACAAGAATAATTTGGTTGATCTTTTCATTCTCGGATTGGATGATATTTCCGCAAAAGTCGTTCACTCAGCACTTCAGGCACTTGCAGGCGTCCAGGACCAAAGACTTCTAAAGGCATACGATCGTGTTTTGGAAAGGTTCAAGACCGATGAAAATTACGTTTTGACCAACCTGAAACATCGATTTAAGGAGATGGGGCGGATCATCTAGCGGTTTAGATAGATACTGGGCTAAGCGAACAAGTTGGCTAAGGATCTAGGAGCGCAAGCCGCGTAAGCTGCGGTGGAATTTGAAGTAGCTCCAACTACAGCAGGCCGTGCCCGCTTCCGCACACCGTTGAGCAAACAAGTTGATGGGTTTTCCCGGATCTCCGACAGTCCGCAAAGGGGCGGAAGCGGACTGTAGTGGTTTAATGTACCCGGACACTGATTTAGGCGAGAATGCTCGCCATAGAGAGGTGTTTGATGAGCAAGCAAAGACGTACGTTTCCCCCTGAATTCAAACAGCAGGCAGCATGCTTGGTGCTGGATCAAGGATACAGCCACGTGGAGGCAAGCCGGTCGGTCGGCATCGGCGAATCAGTGCTGCGCCGCTGGGTGCAGCAGCTTCAGTTAGAGCGGCATGGCATCACGCCACAGAGTAAGGCAATGACGCCTGATCAGCAGCGAATACAGGAACTCGAAGCACGCATTGAGCGTCTCGAGCGGGAGAAGTCTATTTTAAAAAAGGCTACCGCGCTCTTGATGTCGGAAGGGATAGAACGTACGAGGTAATCGATCAGATTTGTGGTGACGAATCAATCGAGTTGATCTGCGCGGTGTTCGACGCAGCGCGGTTATGCCTGTATGCGTATCGGGAGCGCGCCCGGCACATTGATGTTGAGCGCATGGCATTGCGTAGCCGCGTGCACGAGCTGTTCGTCGATCCCCAAGCGCTGGGTGGTAGAGCGCAGCTTTGCCTAGCTGGAGAAAAACAGACGACTATGGAAAAACTGCGAACGATGGCTCAACACCCGCTTGCAGTTCATCCACTTGACGTTCCTGGCGATGCTGATCAGGAGATCGTGAACACGTTCTAAGAATATCTTCGCACTCCTCGTCTGCGCCCGAGAGCTACAGGTGATCGAACGTTGCCCGTAGATGCACTGCAAAGGCCTCGGCGGTTAGTGGCTTGGCCATGTAGTAACCCTGTGCTTCATCCACGCCCCACTCGCGTAGCAGCGCCAAGGTTTCCGCTGTTTCGACGCCTTCGGCTACGATGTGGTACTCCAGCTCCTTAGCTAGAGCAATCAGCGACTGTGCGATGCGCCGGTCGCGCGGGCTGGTGTCGAGGTGGCGGATCAGCGACTGGTCGATTTTCACCACCGAGGCCGGAACTTGCTGCAGGTAGGCGAAATTGCTGTAGCCAGTACCGAAGTCATCCAGGGCCAGTCCCATGCCCAGCGCACGGATCTCGTGCAGCAAGTTGAGCACCGCCGGGCTATGCATCCACAAGCCCTCGGTGCACTCGATCTCCACCATGGACGGCTCGATCCCGGTTTCCCGGCAAGCCGCTTCAAGACGTTTGATCAGGTCCGCCTCCTCGAAATTGGGCGCCGCCAGGTTGATGGCGAGCTTGACCGGCAAGCCCTCGTCCTTCCATGCCGCCATCTGCCGCAGAGCCGCCGCGACGACCCATGCCGACACGGGCCGAATCAGGGCGGTGCGCTCGACCAGCGGGATGAATTCCGCCGGCGAAATCGGCCCCAGCTCGTGATGCCGCCAGCGCAGTAGCGCTTCTCCGCCGTGATAGCGGTTGCTGCGCAAGTCCAGTTTGGGCTGGAAGTCCAATGTCAGGCCGCGCCCGTCCGCTTGATTAGGCAGCAGCGCATCCTGAATGTCATTGAGCAAGCGGAAACGCCGCTGGTGCAGCACATCGGCTTCGGCATCATAGTCGGACCAGCGCTGGCGCCGTGCCAGCGCCTCGTGCAGCGCAGCCACTGCCTTGCGCGGTGCATCGCGCAGGCTGTCGTGGGTCGGTTCCACGCGGACAATGCCACCATAGCTGGGCAGGTTCAGGGGAACTGCCATACTCTCCACCGGCTCTTCCAGTGCCGCCGTCAGGCCGCGCAGATGCAGGCCCAGCGTATCGCCCCTGCCTGCATGCGAGAGCAGCGCGAAGCGGCCATCACTGATGTGATACACGTCGGCCTCGCCCCTGAGCAAAATCTGCAGGCGTTGGCCGACGTTGCGGATCAACTCGTCGTGGATGCGCGGGCCCAGTACGCTAGCGATCTCGAAGGAAGTAGTGGCGTCGGGCATGTCGATGTAGGCGAGCGAGCGAAGGCTCGTCGACGCGCCCTGCGCCGACGCATCGACCGGCACCAGCGACGCCAGATCCTCGCGCAGCTGGTACTTGTTGGGCATGGCGGTCAGGGAATCGACCCGTCCGATGGCACGTCGCAGCAGCAGCGGCGACATGGCCAACGCGGCCAGTTGTTGCAGTTGCCGGCGCTGGGCAGCGTCAAAGCTTCGGCGCCGGGTATCGGTCACGCACAGGGCGCCGATGGCGTGGCCTTCGGGCGTGAGCAGCGGCGCCCCCGCGTAGAAGCGGATGTACGGGGGGCCTGCGACCAGCGGGTTGTCGGCGAAGCGTGCATCGGCGGCAGCGTCCTCAACCAGCATCAGGGCGCGCTGGCTGACGGTATGGTCGCAGAAGGACAGCTCACGCGAGGCCGCGCACATATCAGGGCCACTTTGCGACTTGATCCACTGTTGCCGAGCGTCGATGAGCGAGATGTAGGCACCGCTGACCTCGAACAGGGAGTGGCACAGGCGAGTGATGTTGTCCAGGTCTTCGGAGGTGCCCGTGTCGAGCAAGTGCAGGGCATGCAGCGCGGCCAGGCGCTGCGGTTCATCGCCGGGCCGGGCCGTCAGGGCCATCCTGTCGTTAGCCACGGGCACGCTTGCCGACGTTGACCAGGCGCAGCGGGGGCGGCGAGGCCGGTTCCGCGATTTGCACAGTGGCATCTTCGAGAGAGAGGGCAAGGTCCATGACCTGTGCCGCCGGAGAGGGCCTGCCCAACTGGAACACCCCTACGGCGTGCGTCAGGTGCCGGGCCTGGTCTTGCAGACTACCCACGGCGGCGCTGGCTTGTTCCACCAGGGTGGCGTTCTGTTGTGTGACCTGGTCCATCAGCGCGATGGCCTTGTGCACCTCTTCGATACCCAGGCTTTGTTCACGGCTGGCCGAGGAAATCTCGCCCATCACATCGGTGACCTGCCGCACGCTGGCCACGATCTGCTCCATGGTCTCGCCGGCGCGTTCGACCAGGCGCGTGCCTGCCTCCACGTTGTCCACCGAGGCATCAATGAGCTGTTTGACCTCCTTGGCCGCTGCGGCGCTACGCTGGGCCAGGTTGCGTACCTCGGTGGCCACCACCGCGAAGCCGCGCCCCTGCTCTCCGGCGCGTGCCGCTTCCACGGCGGCATTCAGGGCCAGGATGTTGGTCTGGAAGGCTATGCCGTCGATCACGCCGATGATGTCGACGATTTTGCGGGAGGAGGTATTGATTGCTGCCATGGTGTGCACCACTTCGTCCACGATGGCACCGCCTTCTTTGGCGATGTCCGAGGCGTTGTGGGCCAGTTGGTTGGCCTCGTGTGCATGGCCGTCATTCTGCTTGACGGTGGCGGTCAGCTGTTCCATGGCCGAGGCGGTCTCTTCCAGGGAGGCGGCCTGGTCTTCCGTACGGGCCGACAGGTCGCCATTGGCGGCGGCGATCTGGGCGCTGATGGTGGCGACACCGGAGGCGGCATCCCGTACCTCGGTCACGGTACTGCGCAGATTGCCGCTCATCTCGGCGAGCGCGGCCATGATGCTCTGATGCTTGCCGGACTCGACCCGCCGCAGCGTCACGGTGTGATACAGCTCGCCGCGATCGACCGCCAATGCCAGCTGCTTGACTTCGTCAGGCTCGGCACCCAGGGCGCGGCCGATGCTGCGGGTGATCAGCATGGCCAGGACCGCGCCGGCCACCATGGCGATCGCCAGCAGCACCAGCATGAAGGTCTGGAAGCCGCGTGCCGTCGAACGTGCCTTGGCCGATTCGGCCTGACTCATGCTTTCCTGCAGATCGATGAACGCATTGACCGTCGCCAGCCATTCGATAAAGGCCGGCTTGGCCTCGGCCAGCATGACCCGGCGCGCGCCATCGGCGTCACCGCTGGCGCGCAAAGCCATGATGCGCGCGGCCAGCGGCACACTGCGGGCTTCTACCGCCTTGATCCGGGCCAGGGCCTCGCGCTCCTTCGTATTGGGTGCATGTACTCCATGGGCGGAGAAGATCTCATCGAGGGGCTTGGCCGACTGCTGGTAGTCGGCGTCGAGGCGGTCGATCAGCAATACGACATCCTTGACCTCGGTATCGCCTACCAGGGTCAGGTCGCGCAGGGCGATAGCGCGGTCATGGACGCTGCCACGAAAGTTGATGGCATAGCGTTGCTTGACGTTATTGTCCTCGCTCACCGTCGTGAGGCTGCCTTCGATCGAATTTACCTTACGGATGCTCACCACCGTCAGCACCAGCATCATCGCCAGCACCAGGGCAAAGCTCAGCCCAAGCCGGGCGGCGACACTGAGCGTTTTTTGTTTCTCATGTGCACTGATCATTTGTTTCCCTTGTTGTATAAATTGCTCAGGCACCCTGCCATTTTGGCTGATGGCCCCGCCATCCTGGTCGGAACCGGCGTTCATTTGATAAGAGACGATGGCAATCCCCGCACGCGAAAACCGAACCATGCGTCTGGCGCTTCAACGCAGCACACACCGCGCCAACTGAATGGACGTGGCGGCCCGAAACTATCCGCGGCCGTCACTCCCCCCATCCCCGACATAAACTAAACCTTTGCCGGGCCGCTGGCCGCCGTTCCCTTACGAAACTATTCCGGCTGCCGGGTACTCAACCGCCTAAGACAGCTTGTCTATTATTCTGACCCGACCCAAGGTGGTCGGCAGAGCCAGCTCGCGCCGTAGCCAAAGACGGAGCCGAAGGCGGGAGAAGAATCTAGCAAGAAGGTGAAGCTCGCGGAGGCGGTGCATTCGCTTGACCGCCACCAGCCTACGCGGAGAAAGGGCACCGGCACAGATCAGATGGCAAGCCCAGTCTAGTTACCGTGCATTACACGGGGAGTTTAAAGGGGAACACAGGCGCAACGGATCGTGCATGGTCCGGACGAGCCGCCTTCGCGTGACATAATCCGTGCCGCTGCAACGGGCGGCCGTGGCGCAAACCGCGACCGCCCCGCGCGAAGTCTAGTTACAGACCCAGGTCGGACAGGCTCGGATGATCGTCGGGGCGGCGTCCCAACGGCCAGTGGAACAAGCGCTCGGATTCCTTAATGGGGAGATCGTTGACGCAGGCGTAACGGTTGGCCATCAGCCCATCTTCATTGAATTCCCAATTCTCATTCCCATAGGAACGGAACCAGTTGCCGGAGTCATCGCACCATTCATAGGCATAGCGCACACCAATGCGGTTCCCTGTAAACGCCCACAGCTCCTTGATGAGACGATATTCCAATTCCTTGGACCACTTGCGATCAAGGAAGGCTCGCGCTTCGTCGCGGCCATTGGCGAATTCAGCGCGATTGCGCCACTTGGTATCCAGGCTATAGGCCAGGGAAACCTTTGCCGCATCGCGGCTGTTCCATCCATCTTCAGCGAGGCGGACCTTTTCAATCGCTGACTCGCGGGTGAATGGCGGAAGGGGCGGACGAATTTCAGTACTGGATGACATGATATGACCTTAACGGTTAGGTGAACTAGATCCTGCCTGTCGCGGCAGGGTTGATAAAAGCAGGGCTGCCGCCCTGCCTGCACTATCGGCGGCACTAGCATCGCCAGTGACCATGGCAACTGCTGTCGCGCCGTCGATTAGGATTAGAAAATAGGTTGCGACTTCATCAGGATTCGCCAGACCTGACTCATTGGTCAGCTCACGAAGGTAGGAAAGCAGACGCTCTTTATGCCGCGCAGAAACGGCCCCAATTTCGGGGTTCGTAACGCCCAACTCACCCGCCGCATTGATGAAGGCACATCCGTGGAAGTCAGCAGCGTCAAACCACTGCCGGAGAGCGAGAAACACCGACTCCAGCCGCCCGATAGGCGTACTGGCCCGCGAAGTTTCCTCAATAAACCACGACATCCACCGCTCGTCCCTCCCCTGCAGGGCCGCTGCCACCAGCTCCTCTTTGTTTGGGTAAAGCTTGTAAATACTGCGCCGAGCCACACCCGACTCTCTGACTATCGCGTCCATGCCAGTCGCGTGAATGCCCCCGGAGTAAATGAGCTTCTCCGTGCTTGCCAACAGGCGGGCGTTAAGGGGCGAGTCTTGGGAAGTATCCATGTGGCGTAAGATGTAGAATGATCGTTCTCAATATAGTAGAACGATCATTCTCGTAGGTCAACTATTTTTTTAAGTTTCTGAGCCAAGAATTGAGCACCTCTACTAAAGTGGTTGTATTTTTGAGATCGACAGCCCCTTCCCTACACCGAACTCCTTCTTTGCATATGACCGGTGGCAGATCGCCACAAGAGATTTGGGACGACTGTAGTCCCGTAGCCCATCGGCAAAGGCTGTGCTGATATTTTCCCCTCAGCCGGTAACTCTGCAGGCGCAAAACCAGTTCAGGACTTCCGCATGCGGATTCCTCTTGTGGATGATGTATTTCATGATTTCGAGACTTCGTGGCTCGGCGTACGGGGGCAAGATCAAACTGAATCTCCACATGAAGCATAGACACTCCTGATCCATAGCTCATGAAAGACAAAAAACCGATGAATCGCGCTAGGAGCCCGGGCGCCCTGCCAAGCAGCTGGTGTGCGATCTCGTCGCTGCCTGCTCCAACGACGAGATCGGGTCTGGCCTGTCTATCTCCCCTGCCCTGCAGAGACTCCTTCCGCGCGCTAGCAAAAGCAGGCCTTCCCTAGTCATAACTGCGGGCGAAGCATGGCATAGCTAACCGAGGTTGTAACAGAGCGCATGCTTTTGAGCACTATGGAGGCACAGTTGACTACGCCAGGTGGTCCATCATTTGCTGGATGCGCTAGATGAGATCAGGGATTGGGTACGCTGGCGGTGTATTTGGCGAATCAGTGGGGGGAGTTCGGCAGCATGACCGGACACACATAGCCAATGACGTCCAGGATTGGCCATGCACAGCGGCTGCACATTCCGGCTCTGACGTTGGCTCTTATGCGCGCATGCGGCCGCTTACTTAGGCGGCAAACCGTGACGCTCCACCCGGGGTGCGTTTGCCTGCGAATAGTGGATCGTCACACTTTCACTGTGTGCATAGATGGGAGGCTCGTTGCCGGCCCCTTTGATACCCGTGTCGAGCATGAGCCGGTCGTGGATCACGGCCTGTTTGGTCGTGTCGTCCAGCTGGGTCAGGAAGTAGGTGGTCATCGAAAGTATCGCGCCCCTGTAGGTGCCGTGGAGCTCGTCTACGTCGCCAACCTGATATCCGACTTTATCGAGATCGGCGATCAGTTGGTCCAGTTCCCGTTCGCGTTGCTGTAGCGGATGGACCAGGCGTTGGATGACCCAATCCTTCACATCCGGTGAGATTGAGAACTGCCCATCGCGCTCGATAACGGCCTGCAGCTTGGGCTTCTCGAAATCGACGGAGTTATCGTAGATGTAGACGGCATCGGCAATCTCGGCCGCGCGCGGGAGCAGCGCGAGCGTGCGGTGGTAGCGTTCCCGCACTTTATCGGGCGCGACGTAGTGCCCCGTAGTCGTGCCAGTTTCGTAGCGCAGCGTCACTCGATCGACGTTCTTTTCCGGGTCGTCGGTGGTGATGAAGGTCAGGAACAGGCGGTAGTCTTGCTCCTTAAGCATCAGCATTTCGTTGATGCGCGACGGATGGGACATGACGGTCTCGAAGGCAAACGGCAACTTGCTCTCGGTCGCTTCGGCACGGATGCGCATGGCGGCGCTCTGCGCGGCCTCGTCCCTGGCGTTCTGGTTCGGGAATTCGCCCTGCAGATCCTTGGCCACCTGGTCGGGGTTGATGAAGTAGGCCGGAAGAGGATAGACGCCCCTGACGGTCGCCAGACCTGTCTGCTTGATTTCGTCGATCAGCGAAGTCTTCCCAGACCCATTCGGACCGGCGAACACCACCACATGCAGATCGAGCACATTATCTTTTTTTTCGTTGGACATATGAAAAACGCGGTCGAAGCCGCGTTTTCAAGAAGGAGAAGGAAAATTATTTAGCGTTGGACAAGCGTTTTCCGGCGAAGCTGGCTAGATCGAACGTGGTCGCCTTAGAAGCATCGCGCTTAGGGCCGTTGCCCATTGCGCGCAGCTTGACTTGGGCAAGCGTCTTGTCCATGTTGCCGGTGATCGCCTTGTCCCATTCCTGGACGGTGGCGCCGAGGAACGGGGCATCGCCCTTCAATACTGTTGGGGAGCTGAACCTACGTGCGCTAGTGCGAATTTTGAGTGTCATGATGTTATCCCTTCAACTTCCTTATACGGATCATTATAGTCCATTAACGCCAGCCCCTCTCACGAATGCATCAAGTGGGGCCAGTCGGCGCCTACGCCGGCTTCATGCTCTCGGAGGCCGGCTTGCCGCTGCGCTTGGTCCCGCCCCCAGCCTTCATCATCACTTTCATATCCACCCGCATCTAGTCGTGATTAGTCTAGTAATCACGACTAGATTGCGGAAAAGGGTGCTCGGCACCTTTTAGTACCGTAACAGGACAAGCAGCAGCCTGCTCCGGTAGAAGTCGCATATTAGAGAGAACTCAACGTCTAACCCACACTATAGACAGAGAAAGGAGCCATTAGAGTCTGCCATTACAGCACAAGCAGCCGCAAGGCATTCCCATCGTTTTACTGCAGTGGTTTTAACCCCCACTATTGGATAAACAGCCAGTGATCGTACCTGCCGGGTACATCGCTTTCATTGGATTGCTTCCACTTCGCTTTACTCCCATCCCATTGACCAATCTTTTTGACCGCTTTGCGCTGATTTAGCCGCTGGGAATAAATCCCGGTGCTAGACAAGCCAGACGACTGTTTTAGCCGCCAGGTTCACGCTTGACTCCGACACCAGTGCTTGAATTACTGCGCCATTGACATCGGCCAGGGATTTAACACATGGAAAACCCAGCAGAGGAATGCAGGTCGATTTTTCAGCATGATGTGTTGAGAGCTTGCACGGACAGCAAGTCGTGACAGTAGTTTTGAGTGGCACGCAGCCTGCGCAACCGCACAGGTAGTCGTGTGCGACGCCGGCCAAGTGATCAAGCCGAGGGCGGACGGCGAAGAAATTTAAAACCAGTAGCTGTAATAAGCGTACGGCCCATTTTTCAACCTTAAGGAGAGTACCCTATGTCACAAAAAACGAAACCATCCCCGCTCGCAAATGCCCTGGCAAATGCGCAAACCCTTATGAATTGCTACAAGGTTTTTAAGTACTTGACGGAGCAATTCATCGCGTCTGACATCGGCGGAAAGATGCTCATTGCCGCTACGCATCATGCACATACAATCCAAACCTGGGAAATCTGGCCTATCTTAGGTCAAATCATTACGGGAGGATGAAGGGTAGTTGTCACTGCACGGGGCTCATTGAACGCGCCGACAGTGGCGGCGAGCGCGCCGGCCTGATCTGCTCGTTGTTCGGGACGGCCAAGTTCAATGGTGTCAATCCTGAGGCCTGGCTACGCCATGTGCTCGCGCGCATCGCTGACCACTGGGCCAACCGGGTCGACGAATTCCTATACTGGCACTTCGCCGCGCAGGTTCCAACGGCTTGAAACACCCCGCTTCCCTGCGGTGTGATGCCATCATCTCGCAATACCACGCTCAACTCAAGACGGCTCAGGCAAGACGCTTACGACAAGCCCAACACATTTAACATTTAACGCCTTTTCGCAAGAGCCTTGGAGCATTTATCATACATTTGTCTATATGCCGTTTTTGCAGAGATATTCTCATCGTAGACCCACACCACGGTATTAAAGACGAACGGTGTAGCAGCGTCTCCCTTTTCGAGCTTGCCTTCCTGAACCAAACGTCGGAGTAGAGCGTCGCGCGCTATTCCAGCATCTCGCTGCTCGGCAGAGGTTTTGGCTAGCGTTGCCATCGTTTTGCATATTCCATCATCGGCCCAAGCACTTGAGACAAGTGTCATTGCCGAAACAACTAATAATATCCTCTTGAACATACATTTCCTTTTTGTCACATAGGAGATATGAATAGCCACCAGTAGCTAAGACACTTCTGACCCACAGTTCTTGAAAGATGAAAAACCGATAGATCGTGTTGGGCATGGACGTCCTGCCATGCACCTGATGTGCGATCTCGTAGCTGTTTGCCCCGACGACGATGTCGGGGCTGGCCAGTCTATCCCCTGCCCTGCTGAGACTCATGCCGCGTGCTAGCAAAGCAGGCCATCCCTAGCCATAACTGCCGGCGAAGGATGGCATAGCTGACCACGGCAACAGCAGAGCGCCTGCTTCTGAGCGCTACCTCGGCACAGTTGGCTACGATAGACTGGCCCGCCATCTGTTTCGTGCGCTCGGCCAGATCGGGGACTTTGCGCGCTGGCAGTTGAGTTGCGCTCATGGCCAGCGCGACATGGCACCAGACGGTGTCACGCCAAAACAGAAGCTTGCCGTGGTCGCTGAACCTCGGCTTTTAGCGCGCTCTAAAAATGGGGGGATTACCGAGCCGGTAAATTTTTCCTAGCTACGTCGGATTCCTTTCATTTGCTGTAGTCATTGGCAGGCAATCTGCGAAGGCGATATACAGTTTTGTAACTTGATTCATACGCTGCTGCTCGCCTGTCAGCACCGCCAGGATACGATAGGCAAGATGACTGTGAGCATTGGCAAACTTGAGTATCTTTTCCGCCAGTGGCAGAGGAAAACCTTCCTTTGTGCGGCTGAGCGGATGAATGCCGGTGTGCACGAACGAATTCAGCGCATGGCGTGAGTATTGGTTGAACTCCATCAGTGGCTGTGTGAGTCCGGCGGGACCAGACTTTTGTACTGCTGCCAGCATATCAAGGTATCCTGGTAGCCCCTTGGCTGCTTGCTCAGCCTCATTTTCTAAAGGTCGTGCCAGCTTTTCCACCTGGAGGGGTGTAGCCGCGAAAAGCAGCCATGCTGCTTTGAGAAGCGCTTCGTTCTGCAGGCGCAATAGCGCAGCGCCAGTATTTGGCGCCCCAATCTCAAATGCTTTCCTGAGCACCGATCCGTGTTCCAGGGAGACCATGGCCGCAGTGGCTACGAGTTCCAACTTAGGGCTGCTATCAGCCAATCGTAGTTCCAGTTCAGGAAATTCTGCGAGCAGTGCAAGTTCAAACTCTGCCGAGCGCTGCAAGAGGGTTTCGATATTAGGTGACATAGATGGCAGAATGAGGAGGTTCATGCGCATCAAAGGGCGCTATGGAGTAGCTATCGTAACGCAAATATATTTAATGTGGCCGTCCCTCTCCATTGATCGCCACCAGCAGCTTAAACTCTCCTGATCCATAGTTCTAAAAAGATGATGAACGGATGGATCGGTATGGGGCCACCGGTGTTCGGCCAGGCGCCTGGTTGCGATCTCGTAACTGCCTGACCCAACGACAAGATCGGGCACGAGCCGTCTGTCCCCCTGCCCATTGCTTCATCACGCGCTGAGCTAACCGACAAAAGCGGCGTCGACCTCTGCGCCGGCTCAAGCTGGGCTCGCCGATCAGGATCATCAAACTGCTGACCAACAACGGTTCGCAATTCACCGACCGCTTCGCCACAAAAGACAGGAAGCCCAGTGGCCAGCACGCATTCGATAAAGTCTGCGTTAGCTTGGGCATCGAACACCGCCCAGCACCGCCCCGGCGTCCGCAAACGAATGGCATGGTCGAGCGAGTCAATGACCGTATCAGCGAGCTCTTGCAGCAGACCCGATTCGACAGTCGTGCTGATCTGGAGACGACCTTGTTCAACTATTTAAAGTTTTACAACCACCACATTCCACAACGGGCCATCGGTGCAAAAACGCTCATCCAGGCGCTGAAAGAATGGCAGAAAAAGTAGCCGGACCCATTCGTGAAGCGCGTTTATGATCAAACGGGACTGGACACATAGGCTGTGTCTGGCGAATCAGGGGGCTATTTCCCCCCCATCATTTCCGCGATGTATCGGTGGCTCAGCAGGTAGGCCGCATACCAGTGGATGCTGACCAAAATAAAGTCGATGGGGACGCGCGCTCCTTTCAAGCTGAACATTCCGTGTCACTATGGTTTGATAGCAGCGTACTCGAGGCAGCCGCCTCATCTTCAATGCGACAGAACCTCGTGGGGTAGTCGATTTGGATTTGGCATGTCGAGGTATGCGCGGGAGGGCGCCTCGGCGTACCCGCGTTAATGCGTGACGATGTGATCGGTCGGCGGGGCGTGACCAGCGTAAAGCTGGTCGCACCCATAGTTCCAGAGATGGGACGGTCGAAGCGTCGAAGTAGGCCGCGTGCCCGTCTCTTACTAAGGCCGTATCAAATCCGGTCAGCGTGCAGCTACTGCAGATTAGGACGCTGTACCAAAGGCCAATTGACTTGACCTTGTTGTCGAACAGTGATTATCCCCTGCATGGCAGGATATTTTCGTACCATCGAAGTGAGTTATCCTTCGTCAAATATCGACATAACGAGGCAGCAAGTCCTGATCGACCAGGCGAATTTCAATGGTATTGGCGATCTTGACGTGCTCAGGATTCTCATCATTGAAAGGCTCGTCGGTGACACTCACGATGATGGTGCCGATCTGCCTGTCTTTACCTTGCTCATCCATCGCCATCACGGGCACTAAAGCGCGTGCCTCTGGCACCTGTTGGACCGTGAGTATGCGCGGCAGGTACAACATCCAGCCAACACCGGGACGATCCTTGAAGACCTGTTTTTTAAAATACTGATTACGTGCAACCGTAATCAATACCGGCCGCAGGGACCTCGCGATAATGGACAGCATCTCTTTCACGCCATCAATACCAAGCCGTTTTGCGCCGACGCCTTGATCGCTGATTTCCAGACTCCTAGAGGGCCACTCACTGTCGCTGAACCCAAGCGCAATACTCGCGCCCTCGCCGTCTCCGAGTTCGCCATTCCAAGCACTGAGATATCGAAATTTCTCATCCTTAAACTCGGCCTCGAGTACGGCTTCGGCCGCAGTAGTAAGCTCTCCCGAGGCATCGAAAACAGGATACAGAAACGACTCTGCTTCTGTCTCTTTCGACAGAAACCAGTTCTTTCCAAACGCCTCAGTTTTTTGCAAGAAGCGGACAATCGTCGCGATTTTTTGGACGGAAGGTCGGAACGCAATGGATGTGTTCGCTGCATCGCGTTTGAACAAGGATTTTATTATCATAATATTATGGAGTGTAATAAGTGGTAATACCCAATGCACTTAGACTGGGCAGCATGTGTTCATACGCGAGTGGCGTTTGAAAGTACCAGCTAAGCGAGGCTGGAGGGTTATTTTTGACAATATTGGACTGAGCGGTGGCCTGTTTCAATACCATGTTCTGGAAGATACTTTTTTGAAAATCGTATCTAAGTTCACCGTTTTCCTTAAAAAACTGGTCATAATCTGCTTTTGCTTCCTGCAACAAGCACAGGCGGGATTGGAAGCCGTCAAAGTCCTTTCCTTCAAACACCCATTCCATGCCAATCAGGAAGCCAGTAATCCGGGCTTGGTAATCGCGTGCGGCTGGCGACATGCTGTGTGGAACAGCCATAAGCGTCCCCTTGTCTGGCGGGCACCGACATCTTTCTTTGGTATCGCTTCGCGTCTCGGCACGCGCGAGGGGGGTGACGCGGGCGTCTTTTGCCTCTTCTGCCTCTTTTTTGCGTTTGCGCAATGCCTCGTCCGTGATCACGGCTCCTGCGGCGGCGACACCCAAGGCTAACAAAATTTTCTCCACGACTGCTGGTATCACCAATATCGGTAGCGCGCCCATTATTACTCACCTTCCAGTTTTTTATCCATTACAGCGATCAGTTCGTCGAACCGCTGCTCCGGCGTGGCGCCGGGCTTGCGCAGGTAGGTATCGACCAGCGGGTCGTCATGGATCCCGGGTGCGTCGGCTGACAAGTACATCAGATGTACGATATGCGGCGTGGACCTGAAACCGATTCGAATGGCGTAGGTGTACGCCGCCAGCATGCGCTCGATCACGGTCGCCCGGCCTGGCTGGCTTGCCATGTCGGCACGCTTGGCCAAAAATTGGTCCGCCACTGCGATGACGAAATCGCTCATGTCGCCCGTCTGGACGGCACGCCATTGCTCCTCGCTAAACGTCAGCATCGCGCCTCCCTATGATTGCCCGCTTGCCGTCGAGCAGCAAGTGCCATTCGTGAATATGACCAAACATCGCCTCCCGCTGTGCCGGCTCAAGTATTTGTGCCAGCTTCACCAGCACGCGCGGATCCCAAAAGCGCAGCAGCGCTGCGCGGCCATCCGGTAGCCGTGTTTCCAAGTGTAGTTGCAGCAACTGCGCCAGGCCACCAAGGTCCTGCACGGCGAACAGCCAGGTAACGGAAGGTGTTTCTTGCTCCAGTGCGGCCAGGTCTCCAAGAAACGAAGGCGCTGCTCCCGCCACGTCGACCAACCAGGGGCCTGCATGCGCGAGCGCAGCGTCGGGTGTGCCGGTAAATAGCGGGTAGCGCGTCCCATCTTCCGTCATGCGCGTTTGGCGGTGTGTCTCATATTGAACACCGTCGACCAGTGCGTATAAGCACAGCGCCGAGTGATGTTGCTGAAGTTGCTTCAGGCGTTCCAGGACGTCAATCAATATTGTCACTCCCTGATAACGGTGGTCGCGCCAGCGGCGGCAGCGGACAGCAAGCATTCGAGGCAAATGCCGGAGTCGGTATTTGCGGCGATGTTGCCGGCGGTTTCCATCACGTCATTGTCGTCGACATCAGCCGGGTCGCCCACGCTGGACTGGTCCAACCAGATCGTCGTGATTTGGCCGGAAATCAGTTTTGCACCGCAAGCGGTCGAATCCATGTGACGCGCATAACCGTTGCCACTGCCGTCTACCAGGTCGCTCGGCCCGGACGTGATGGGGAACGTGCCCTTGCATTTGGGGCATACCGTCATGTCGCCGAAGCGCGCTACGTTCTTGCCATTGATGTCGACCGTGAGATCGGCGCTGATAACCGTGCCACCATGACTGGTCTTGTCGCCCATGACAATGAGAGGTCTACTCAAATGATGCTCCTGAATGGGTGCTGCAACGCAATAAGTTGCATTTATAGCATACTTTCCAGATACGTCAGGTATGCACGATTCAAAATGAATAATAATAATTCGGTTGGATCGGAGCGCAATGAGCTTTTCTTTGTTCTAAATGCGAATTGGGACATTGATGCCGATGTAAAAGGTAGACTGAATCGCCACCAGTACCTTAGACTCACCTGATCCATAGTTCTTTAAAAATGAAAAAGTGATGGATCATGTAAGTGACCTGGGAATCCTGCCAAGCACCTGGTGCGCGATCTCGTAGCCGCCTGATCCAACGACGAGATCGAGGCCGACCTGCCAATCCCCTGCCATATAGGGACTCTTGCCGCGCTGAAGTCATAGTTGCTTGAGCTTCGGTGGATTCCACCATGAACTCTTTCGTGGCTAAAACTCTACAACGTTAATCCCGGGTTTCGCGGAGCGCGGAGCAATCAATTCGAGTGCTCTTTTGCATCATTTCCGCTCTACAACGATGCATTTAAGTTAAAGTGTTGCGTTGAACGATTGAGTCCGCAGCCAGGAGCGGACAGTGACCGCGCCCAGCTAGAGCTGCGATGTGCTACCGCGTTGGACCTCAAGCGACACGAAAAGGATGATGATGGCTCATACAATGAAAGCATACTGGCAGGACCTGGAAGACGTTGTGGAATCATCCGCAGCGCGCGATTTAACGCTTAACGAAGCGCTCAATCACTGGGCAGATGGCAGGGGCGTTCAAGGCAATTTCTTCGGGCTAATCGATGAGGAGGACTACACTGTTCAGTTTTTTTTCATTGACGGAATACCTGACGATGTAGACGACGCACGTTTCTTGCAGATCGTAGCAGTGGACTTTCCAGTACCCGCTCGGGGAGGGTCATTTACTGTAGTTATAACGATCGGTGAAAGCTCAGCGTGGATTGAAAAGGCATTCGCCATCGGTGCAAACCATGAACGCTACGCGGGACTGGAGTTTGAACCGTGGTAGTAAGCCGGTTCCGCAGCCAAGAAGCCACTCCATCTGTGCCAGCGTTTCCGCCAAGTGAGCCCTGCCTTGCGTGTCCTCTTGGGTGGAAGTTAACGGTCGTGTCATGAATGTCTGCATTTGGGCGGAAGCGGACGGTGCCATTGCAGCAAAACGCCATCGGTAGCTTAGACTCCTCTGATCCATAGTTCTTGAAAGATGGGCCCGATGGATCATGTACGAGGCCTGGATGTTCTCCCAGACTCCAGGTGTGCGATCTCCTAGCTACCTGAGCCAACGACGAGATCGGGTCTGCCCTCCCCCTGGCGATCCCTTGGCACGTTGCAAGACAGTGCCGCCAATCCATAAGCGAGAAAGATAATTATGTTGGATAAGCAATGGTGGCATAACGCCGTCGTGTATCAGATCTACCCACGTAGTTTTCAAGACAGCAATCACGATGGGGTCGGTGATCTGGCCGGCATCATCGGCAGACTGGACTACCTGCAACATCTGGGAATCAACCTGATCTGGCTGTCGCCGGTGTACCGGTCGCCGATGGACGATAACGGCTATGACATCTCCGACTATCAGGATATCGCCGCTGAATTCGGCACATTGGCCGAGATGGAGCAGTTGATCGCAGAGGCGGCCAAGCGCGACATCCGTATCCTGATGGATCTTGTGGTCAACCACACCTCTGACGAGCATGCTTGGTTCGTCGAGGCGAAGAAGTCCAAGGATAGCCCCTACCGTGACTACTACATCTGGCGCAATGCAGGCGCCGATGGCTCCCCGCCCGACCAGCAACGTTCGTATTTTGGCGGGAGTGCATGGGAATACGATGCCGCCAGCGGTGAATATTACTTCCATCTGTTCTCGAAACGACAACCGGACCTGAACTGGGAAAATCCCCGAGTGCAGGAAGAGGTGCATCGCATGATGAACTGGTGGCTGGACAAGGGCATCGGCGGCTTCCGCATGGATGTGATCGATCTCATCGGCAAACAGGTCGACCAGCAGATTATCGCCAACGGCGCACAACTGCACCCGCTGCTGCAGCAAATGCACCAAGCGACCCTGGCCGCACGCGATGTAGTGACGGTGGGCGAGACGTGGAGCGCCACCCCGGAGACCGCCAAGCTGTATTCCGACCCGGCGCGTCAGGAGCTATCGATGGTCTTCCAGTTTGAGCACATCACCATGACCCACGATACCAGGGAGGGGAAATGGAAGCCGCGGCCATTCGATCTGTTTGAATTCAAGCAGATCATCAGTAAGTGGCAGACCGAGCTGGCCGATGCCGGCTGGAACTCACTGTTCTGGAATAACCACGACCTGCCGCGCGCCGTATCCAAATACGGCGATCCCGGCCGTTACCGGGTCGAGTCGGCCAAGATGCTGGCCACCGCGCTACATTTTCTCAAGGGCACCCCCTACGTCTATCAAGGCGAGGAAATAGGCATGACCAATGTACGTTTCGATTCCATCGACGACTATCGCGACATCGAATCGCTCAATCTCTACCACGAACGCACGGCCGCCGGCGTGTCAGCGGAGACGATGATGGCCGGCATCCACGCCAACGGGCGGGACAATGCACGCACCCCCATGCAGTGGAACAGCACACACAACGCCGGCTTCAGTACTGGCACGCCCTGGCTAAAGCTGAATCCAAACTACCCCGAGATCAACGTCGCGGCCGCGCTGGAACAACCCGATTCGGTCTTCTTCCACTACCAGAAGCTGATCGAACTGCGCAAGCACTGGGACGTCATGGTTTACGGAAAATACCTGCCGTTGCTGGAGCAGCACCTGCAGGTACTCGCCTACCGGCGCAGCTTGGGAAGCCAACAGCTCGTTGTCGTCAACAACTTCTCCGGCGAACATGTCGAACTGGATTTGCCGGCAATGCTGCACGGCATTGCCGGGCAAGGCTTGATCAGCAACTATGCCCAGCGTGACAGCTTGACCGACCACCTCAGCCTGCAGCCATACGAATCGTTTGCTATCGCTTATGTGTGTGAGCCAGGGCGCGGGTAAAGCGTTGCTGTGCAATCACCCAGTCAACCTCGTCAGCCACTTCCCTCCCTGGAGCTGCGCCGCGCAGACTGCGTCGGCTTGAAACCACGCCGCTTCGCAGCAGCGTAATGCCTTATCGACCACTTCGGCACCAGGCTCAAGGCAGCTTTACCCTCACGCTTACCGAAAAATCAGCAGACCTCACAATGCTCCATGTCCGAATTCTGAGCGCTTTGTTTGTGCGATGATTCGCCTAGTCAAGCAAATCACCCGAAGAGAATTGACCATTCTCGACACGGAGCAGCACACGCTGATCCTCGGAAAGCAACTTATGCAATTTCTTGGCGTGCGTCGGAGCGCTTCGCATAACGTCATCCAGTGCCGCCAACTGTGCGGCGAACCCATTCATCTGATCAGCGCTTGTCGAAAACAGCCGCGAGTTAGTCAACTCCAACTGAGCACTATATATTTGCCGGAATTTTTCTGCATCGACAGATAGTGGTTCCAGACTGTCCAAAACCTTCATTGCCTCGGCACGGTATCGCGTCGATGGTGCGCCCATATGGAGTAACGCATAACTGACAATACGTAACTGGGCCACCTGCACTAAGCTTTGTGTCCAAACCTCCATCTTGGCAAGGCTTTCCAATAACGCCGTTCTGGACGCGCCTGGGTTAAACAGGTTTCCCGCTTCCACCTGATTGGCTTTGATCGCCTCATCCTTCATCTTGTCCTGAAAATATTGCTCTAACTCGACCATATCAACTTGCCGGTCTTCCAAATGAGCAAGTGCATTCGCACTAATTCCCTCCTGGGGATAATGATCCAACAGACTCTGCACATACTTCACTAAGGCGGTAAGCTTGTGCCGTTTCGAGTTTTCCATGTCAGCTTGGATATCATCCAATTGTCGTTTGATGGCTGTCAGCTTCTCACTGATATCGTGCAGGTGTTTCTGTCCCACGGCGGAAGATACAATATTCCACACCGCACCACTGACCATGACGTTCTGCAGTTTCTCAGGCTCTGACAAAAAAGCGTGTTCTTTTATGCGCCCCGCCTCAGTAACCCAAGCCCGCGCAGTGCCTTCGTTCTTGCCCGCCGTCAGCGCCTCAAAGGGTATGCTGCAAAGCACGTAGGTGCCATTTTGCTGCTCAGCCAAAGCTGCGAGGCCAGGAATATTCGCAAGCAATGGATTGAGTTTGCTTACCTGCTCTGAGGGCATTGCCCTTCCCGCCAACATCGGTGCGCCTTCGAACACGCTAATTTTCATTAGGCTGCGGCCGTTTTCGTCGGTCATTACCAGATCCCGCAAAGCGGCAGCTTGGTAGGCTGGCGTGTCTTGCTGGGAAGTCACCTCGGACGGCGTAAGCAAGTCCGCCTCCTGACGTAACCTTATCCACCCAATTTGTGCGATGAAAGGTACCGTGACGCGGTATGCCTCCGAAACGGCGCTATGAATTCCGAGGCCCGCCGTCGCGAGTATCCCAACCGGATTCAATCGCAAGCCGATGCTCAACGCGGAAAATATAGCGGCACTATTTACTGCCGACAATCCTACAGATGCACCTTTAGCATCTGTCCCTAGTGCGTTACTTATCGAGAACGCACCAGCCAATACAGTCACGCTGGTACTTCTTTCGTAGCGTTCTTTTGCAGGCAGATCACGCCAGTTGGCACCGAACAAAGCCAAGGCTAGCTCGCGCTCCTTTTGCTCCACTGACTTCGTTGCCGGAGACTTGCCGTTGAGCTTTTTGTATACATCATCCACCACTTCACTGTAAGGGACCGCAGCTTTTCCACGGTAACGCCGCATCAGATTCATCGCAGAGTTTCCCCCAAATTGCTGTAATTCCGCACCCAGCAATTTAAGTAGCTTCGAATGATATCGATCAGTCAAAGGAGAGTGCTTGGCAAAAACCAGCTCTTTTTTTAGTTCTGTATCGAGACCGGCTCGCCCCCTTCCGAAGTCCGTCACCACATCTACAAGTAGATCTACTTCCTCGGCTTTCGCATTTCGCAAAGTGGCCATCAACGTTTCATCGAATACTAATTTATCTTCTGACATTATTTTCCTCTAATTTGGTGAGGTACAGCCGCTTCTGGAATCGACCGTATGACTAGCCCCGTTTCGACCAACATGGGCAGATGCCCTGTCTCATTGTTTCGCATGAAGGTTGCAAGCGCCGGATCGCAGGCAGGCCGGGTAACAGGGCCTCAAGCAGCGCGCCAAAAGGCTAGCTCATAGCCATTGAAGAACGCATAGAGCGTGGCAATTTGCATCCGGCCTGTAAAGTTGTGTGCGCTGCCGAATCCCTCTGTGTTGACGCGAACCAGGTACGTGCGGCAGATCTCAGTGCTCATCTCAGCGCAAATCGGATTTGTTCCTTCTTTGGCGCGGATTTTAGTCCGCACGGATTTCCGCTAATAAGATCGTTGTGCACTCGGCTCAAATTTTTGCCATGGGGCGCGTGCGCAGATACTACCGGCTTGTTGACGTTTGCCCTCGTCACCGATAGCCTTGATACGTGTCACGCTGTCTGGCGCTTCGCAGAACACCCGCCACTCATCGTCAGTTGCTGGCTCTTTATAGGAATTGCACGCGGCTAAGCAGGTGAGCATAACTACGGCTGTAACCTTCCATTCCATTTTTTTCATCACTATCATTGTTTTCCTTTCTCTAAACCATGCGCAGGTAAAGCGAAACCGGTCGATTTGTCGGCTTTTCCGACAACGCGGTCTGTTGGTAAATGCCACGAAAAGTAAATTCCGCTTATTTCCCCGTTCATGAGCGCAGCTTTTGGGCTTCCGCTTCACATTTCCACTTTAACTTTACTCCCGACAACCATTGCACGCATTATCTCAGTGGAAGGAACTCCTTGTGGTCAACACGGTGTCGTCTTCTGACGGCGCCGGAGCCGTCATGCGGTGCCGTCGATTCAGCTGTGGGTGATACTTCTGATCTCGCGCGGTACGCAGTTATGCACGAATGACGTCAGCTAGAAGCTCCCGCGCTACCTCTTTTTGCCAAGGTCAAGATAGTATTCGGCTCCTCAATGCGTGCGAAAAGTATTCCACTCATGCGTAGCGAGTTCCATGGCCGCATATGCCTCAAAGACATACAGCTCAAGGGGATTCTCAATCTGAACAAAAGCTACATGAAGTGAGCATAGATGCGTCTTCACATCGGCAAAAGCTTGTTGAAACGATGTTTGGGTCATGGCGTCCCCTCTTTTGCCCGGCGTTGGACATTTACGTTGTGCCATGGCGTACGCCAAACTTGCGTCAAAATGGGTTTTGCCTGTGAGGTGTTGACGTAAACGGGCGAGAACTTGACGTGAGATGCCAACATAAATAGGTGTGCCATTGTCCATCAGTACGTAGCATCCCGAGAAATCAGAGTCGATTCCGAGCGCGCGGGCTATGGATACTGGGCCCTCTCGCGCCTTGTTGAAACGAGACGCAGGATGTGGCTTTGCCAATGCTGTGCGGAGAGTGATGAGGTGCTTCGGAAGTACCGTTGACGTGAGATCTGCGAAACTGTGTGGGCAGCCATCGATGAGCATAGAATTTATTAATTTATCTGAAAGGTATGTCTGGATAGCTTGTGGGTGCAACAAGTTATCCGTAATTAAAGACGAAAAGTCATATTTTGAGCGAATCGCAGGCAACTAGTGAAAACCCTGCGCATAACTTCACTTTGCCCGGTTGGAGTATTTTTCGCGATGAAATGCCAGATGCTTGATGTCGATACGATGGCCGGGCCGGATCGAAAGACTGCCCTCAATGCCAATAAGTGAGCGGTCGTCTTCGATTGAAAAAGCGCCAAAGTCAAACATGACATGATGGTTTGGGCATAAGCAAAGAATGTTATCCGAAGTGTCAGGCCCATTGTGCGGTGCTCCTAGCGGACGAATGTGTGCTGCTTCGGCGTAAGGTCCTGTGGCGGTCATTATTCGTGTGCCGCACACCTGACAAGCATGCCCGTAATGCATTTTTACATTTTTTGCTTGTTTGGTATCTCTCACAATACGCTGCACGGTGTGAGATTTACGAACAGGATTCGAATTCTCGCCAGTCGGCAACCCTTCGGTGCCAACACCTGAGATTTCTGACGGTACAGCTTCAGCCTGCAATTTCACTAGCCGATATCGCCAAATTTTAAACCCTGCTTTGCCAATTTCATGCCAATGACTATCGACACGAAACAACCCATCATAGCGATACCCACTGGGCGGAGAAAAAGAATTATTCTTATCTGGTCCTCGAACGACGCGTACTGGAAATCCCTCCATCTCACTGACGACGAGGGCAAGGTTCCCGACCAGCATTTCCTGATCCTTGACCTGTTTCCCATTCAGCTGCCCTCCATGGCCGGTATACACGATTTCGTCGCCGAGGTCCTGATCATCTTCATAGCCGCCGGAGATAACGATGGAGTCAGCGCCCTCCTTGGCTGCACCGGAGATCCCAGCCTGAGTCGGTCGATGCACCTTTGCGGAACTGAGTGCGATTCGACTGTCAAAGGTTGAGCCAACTGGCCTCCCTGGAATCTCTCCAAAAAAACGCTCGCCAATCATATTGGATCGGGCAGGATCAACATGTACTGAGGCGCGCTTAAAATTTCCCTTCTTGTCAAAAAGAACACCGTAATCTATATCGATCGCAGCTTCAGCTTTAGAAAGTAGGTGCGAATCTAACAGGTCACCGAAAAGAACCTGCACTTGCTTGTCAGCTCCATCCTTCTGAAGGCCAAAGCGTCGAAATATATAACGAGAGAAACGAACCAGTTTGTCTTGGGGAGTGGCAACCACACAAATATCACCCGCAACTATTTTTGTTAACGCTTTGGCTTGGTTTCCCGTGGTGTCGAGGTCATAGAATGCCTCAGCCCCGAAAAGCTCGTTGTGCAGCCGGTTTTCAGAATTGTTGAAGTAGTGGGTGGTCATGCTCTTCCGATTAGTTTGAAAATTTGAACACTATTTCATTGCACAATATCAGAAAAGTCGGATCTTATTATCGGATTTTTGTTCCTGGTATTAGCGGCAATAGGATAGTGAGCACATTACGGTTTCCGTCCGTCGCCTCAGTTTCATCGCACTAATCACCCTCGAGTCAGCATCTTTTGGGTAATGATGCCGAAAACTAGAGCAATCGACATGAGGCGCGAGATTCCCAGCGAACGTTGCGGTGATCTGTAGCCACCGGTACGCAGCCTATGAGCTAAGCTACCGTCGGTCTTGGGGATCCACGAGTAGATGCTCCTTGATAGTGTCAATGCTCATGTGCTGACGCAAAGCCAACGGTCATGTCACGGATTAGGATGGGAGTGATCAGGTACCGAAAGTGAAAAATGAGGCCCCTATGCTCGCTAGCATTTGTCATCATTAGTTCAGGATGCGAGGTCAGCGAAGGTTGGGTACGGGATAATCTGATCGGACAACATAGTTTCGCCGTCGCCGCCCGCTACGGCACCCCCGTCAGCTATCGACATGAAGATGACCTTCTGCAGCTCAACTATGGGAGCGAAACGTCCGACTGCAAGATCATTATGCTGGTGGATGAGGCGCAGCGTGTCGTGGGCTGGGTCAGTACTGGCGCTAGATGCGCTGAGCTATCGGGAAAATCGGTAGTTCGGTGACTCTTCATGCTCCAGAGGCGCTCTACCTGTGGCTGGAGCAGCGGGGATTACTGAATCGCCACCAGTAGCTTAGACTTTCCTGATACATGGTTCTCGGACGATGAGAATCATGGATCGTGTCCGGGGCTTGGGTTTCGTGCCAGGCTCCTGGTACGCGATCTCGTAGCTGCCTGATCCAACGACGAGATCGGGACTGGCCTGTCTATCTCCTGCCCTGCAGAGACTCATGCCGCGCACCAGCAAGAGCTGCTTGAGCTTTGGTGGATTCCACCATGAACTCTTCCGTGGCTAAACCTCTTGCAACGTTAATCCTGGGTTTCGCGGTGCGCGGAGCAGTCGATTCGATCTATCTCTCGCATAATTTCCGCTCTGCAACGATGCATTTAAGTTAAAGTGTTGCGTTGATCGATTGAATCCGCAGGCGTAACCTGCCAACGACGGCAGCCGGCCAGTAGCAGTCAATTATTAATCTTCATCTGCTGACATTCAGGTGGCAACTCAACTCAAAAAGCCGCCGTAGTACGAATTCGTGCTCGTCGGCCTTTGCAGTCGGTCGCACATCGTAAAAATCAGGTCGCTACCAATTCTTAAGTGAGCATTTTCAGATCATCCGATAGCATCTCGGTCGTAAAAGCACAAGCCGTGAGCGCAGCCACCTGGCGTCTCGTCTCTATGTAACAAGTCGAAGCCCTGAAGTCGCCCAGACTGTATGCACCGGCTATACACTAAAATGCCGATTGCAAATAAACCGGGGCGAAACAAGTGAGAAGCAGAATGCGAAAGGATGACACGGCGGCGCATATAGAACGGCGCCTTGGGGAACTTCATAAAGAGCGTTTGGCCTTCGGTGAGATACACCTTCACCAGAACTGCCTCGGAGGAACATTTCGCATGAAAGACCGGCTGCCGTTCTTCTGCTCCGCTTGCGGAGCAGGTCGAGATGGCGAATGGCTCATGCAGCCTCATAACGTTTTTTTGAGTATCGGCTGTCCCTGCTGCCAAAGCATTGAGGGGGTCAGGGCGAAATTCAATGCGGCTCCGCACCTTGGAGGCTATCAACTCCTGGCCTTGAGTTCTTATAGCAAAGCCGACGTAAATAGTGTTCGCTACACGGTCACCAGCCCCGACGGCTTCAGCTCAAATCCTCTAACGAAGAGTGCGGTAGCCGTTGCGATTCGACAAGGCCGCATTCCTGGTGCCACCGAAATCACGTCCCAGCGGGAAGTGAAAGAGATTGTGGAGAAATTTGAGGCGGTCTTTGATATGGGCGGCAAGATTAATTTTGTGGCCTGGAACATGGATCACACGACGACGCCTGGCCCATTTTTCCGCGTATGTACCGGTGTTCGTATCATGCGTGAGCCTCTAACCGATCCTGCGATGCCCATGCGTGGCGTGAGAGGGCTTATCGAGAAAGAGACGAAGGATAAACAAAACGATGAAGATTGGTCCAAGGAGGCGAGGGACCATAGGGCCACCATCATCAGCTACATCCACACGCTGGGCGACCACGTCAAGATCAAGTATCAATCGCGTACCGGATTCGAGAAGGAGCATACGCTCATTCGAGCTCGTGAAACAAACTGGGGGCAATCCGGGTATAAGAAAGGCGAAAAACTTTGCCAAGCTGTTCTACTTGAACTTTTCCCTGACAAGGACTGGATGTGGAACAAGCGTTACGAGTTTCTACGATACGAATCCAGCCTGCTTGAACTGGACGGATACAGTGAAAGGTTTAATCTCGCTTTTGAGCATCAGGGTGTCCAGCACTACAAACCGAACAACGTCTTCGACGACACACCCGAAGAATTTGAGGAACGAATCAAACGCGACAAATTTAAAGTTGACCAGTGCAAGCACGAAGGGATCAAATTACTAATAGTCCCACCATTGCCGCTTGATCCAGCATCCTATCTAAAGTTCATCAAAGGCGAACTCGCGGCACTAGGCGTTGCATTCCCCGGTAAAGTGACAGCAGAGCAGATTTCAAAGCGTTGGCTAAAAATCTGCCGGAATCCGCTGCAACAACTGCAAGCGTCAGTAATTCACGGCCTGGGCGCTCATATGCTCGTTTCCCCCGAACTAGAACTCGTTAAAGTCACCACAATTATCACGTATCGTTGCGGAGTGTGCGGGACAAAAAACAAGGCCGAGGCCAAGGGATTCTCCTCTGGAAAACCGCGGCGATACTGCCCGAATTGCAAAGGCAAAGAAGCCGGATTGGTGCGCCGGAATGAGTCCTTGGCACGTTGGAAATTAGATCTGTCGGAGGCTATTTTCTCGCGCTTAGTTACAAGACCCGGAGAACGGATCGTCTTGGTGTGTGAGAAAGGGCATGAGGAACCCGTGTCCTCCGTCACCGGCGCGAAGGCCTGGTACGACGGCGACACATACCGTTGTCCACATTGCAAAACACTTGAATTGGGCTACGAAGAGAGCGACCGTGCGAGCCGACTCAGTGCCGCTGCCCTGGAACAGCGCAAACCAGAATTCGAGGCGAAGATTCGAGAGGCTGGCCTAGCTCTCACTAGCGAGGTTTTCATACGCAGAGACGGCGAACTCGGAGAAATTTGCGCCCCGGTGAGCTGTCCCGAAGGGCACCAGTTTGAGATCGGTCTGACCGAACTTTCCAGGCTTTTTTCTAACAAGTATCTTTCCAACCGCTCAGTGGTTCCGCACCTTTGCGAGGCATGTTGCTACCCTGACTCCACGCCCGACTCACGGAAAAGCACAGTTTTTCATCGCTTGGTTTTCCTAAAAAAGTACCACCCCCGCGTCGAATATGTTGGCGGTTTCGATTTTACCGGGAAAGCGATGGAAGAGTATCGTTGCGGGGAGAGACATAAGATCACCGGCAGGCCACATCCGAGCTTTCTTATTCGCTATGACACGATTCGGGCAACGGACAAAGCGGAGAGGTTCCAGACCCCGTGCTATGTATGCGCGGTAGAGAAAGGAAAGGGGTTGCCCTCTTCGTCAAAGACCCTCGAAATGATTACGGGCCGAATGCTGTTAATAAGTGAGGCCCTGGCTAATCGCACTGGCGGGCCGCTTTACATTCCTATGGTTACTCTTGCCTCGGGGGAGCAACTCATTGAAGGAAAGTACATTAGCACCTCGAAGACAAAACTATCGTTTTCTTGTGGCGCAGCGGGCCACGCTCCGGCAGCGAAGACCGCCGACAACTACTTCAACACTCATAAGCGCGGCTACTGCAAAGCCTGCTTGCGCATGGCGGGTGTGGAAGATGTGGTCGAGCTGCTGAATTCGGAATAGTTGTTCATCTGAGACAACGGCACGGGGAGGCTGATCTCGAACTCGAAGCTGACGCTGATTATCAGGTGTAATAGCTCAGACTTGACCGGACAGCAAGCATCCGGTGAACGACAGCTTCCTGCGGATTCAATCGGTCAACGCAACACATTGTTCAAATCGTTGAGCCGGTGTTTGGTAGTGTAGCGTCTTCCTGGGGCGCTCGTTGAGTCGTCTGGCTACCGCATCGAGTTGCTCTTGCGAATAGGTGGAAATATCCAGCCCCTTGGGGAAATACTGGCGCAACAGGCCGTTGGTATTTTCATTTGAACCGCGCTGCCATGGATTCTGTGGATCGCAGAAATAGACCTGGATGTCGGTGGCCAACGTAAAGCGTTTATGCCCGGCCAGTTCGCTGCCACGATCCCACGTCAGTGACTTATACAGTTCCTGGGGCAGCCTGCGGGCATTGTCGATCAATGCGTTGACCACCGTTTCGGTATTTTTGGCGGCGACTTTTATCAGCATGACATAGCGCGTCTGGCGCTCGACCAAGGTCACGATCTGGCTGTTGTGGCTGCCGCATAGCAGGTCCCCCTCCCAATGCCCGGGCACCGCTCGATCCGCCGCCGTCGCTGGACGCTCGCTGATCGACACGGCATCGACAATTCTGCCGTGGTTGTCCGTCTTTTGGGTGTGATGACGAGAGCGGCGCATGGCGCGCGTACGGCGCAAGTGCTCCAGCAGCTCCTTCTTTAAGGCGCCTCGGGCCTGGATATAGAGGCTGCGGTAAATGGTTTCGTGCGACACGTGATACTCCTCGTGGCGCGTGAACAGCTGCTTGAGCCAGCCAGCAATCTGTTCCGGCGACCACTGCAATTGGAGCTTGCTGGCAACCATGTTGGCCAGCATGCGGCTCTCCGTCAGCTTACAAGGTTTGGGGCGGCGCGCCTGATCCCACGCATACTGATCGGCCTGAGTTGCGCGATATGCTTCGCGGCCACCGTTGCGCCTGAGTTCCCTGCTGATGGTCGATGGTGCGCGTCCAAGGCGCCTGGCAAGTGCGCGGATGGATATGCCGGTAACGATGGCGCGCGATACCTCCTCGCGCTCGGCCAGCGTCAGCGCCAGTCGGGAACGGCATCGCGGCGCTGGCCGTATGCCACCAGACTCAGCCAGAATCCGCTGTATCGACGAGTGATTCCGATCAAATAGCTGGGCTATCATCTGCAGGGAGTCGCCTTGCTTCCAGCGTTCCCACATCAAGGCCTTCTGGGTCTCAGTGTAATAAATTCGTGGTTTCTGTTTCATCTTCAACACTCCTATAACCTAGATGTTTAGGTTAGAGTGTTGCGACCACCGATTGAATCCGCACCCCATCTCGGACCTTCGCACTTATTACCGAATGCCTCCAAATCTGATCTGCATTCTACAGATCAGAGTTTCGTGACAAGTATTCTAGTATGGCCTGGCGCCGCTATCACCTCGAAGAAATCCACGTTTGAGTTCGTGGTCTCAACCAGCCTTCGATACTCCCTCCTTCGCTCCTTGGACATTCGCATGCCGAACACCACAGAGACCAAGTCGCCCGGCCAATCAAAGAGTCCATGCGTCTCTTCAACGTAGCGCCATTCCTTTTCGTAGCACCATGGAGTTGTCTTAGTACTGAGCGAAGCGCGAAATACTGAATCCTCGAACGAAACTCGCCCGCGCGATTCCATCCCGCCACTTTGTGTGGCATAGAACGCTACTTCGTTCTTGAAGCCTACATCAAAGACTGGCTTCTCGTTAACATAGTTAACCGCGATCATATGTCGGTTACCACGTAGCTTTGAGTCAGCGCCACCGGAGAAGCCGAGTGCGATGCCGCTGTGATTTGCACCATAGTGCGCCCACATCAATTCGTTGTCATTGCACTCGGAAAGGCTGAAGATTCCTACATGAGAAAGGCGCTTGCGCATATCCAGGAAGATTTCCTGTGGGTCTGAAACGCTTCTATTATGATCAGCGTAAAGCTCACGCATCGCTCGTACTTTTTCCTTGTGGGGCAGCTTCTTGAATCTCTCCAACCACCGCTTGGTCTTTCGCTCACTGTAGGAAAAAAGTGTGTTGGGTGCCCTGTGAAACGGTAGTCCAATCATTCCCATGAGCTGAGCATTTTCCATCTTACGAATGGTCGCGGCTTCCCATTTTGGTGGAATGTCACCTGGCCTGCATTCAAGTGGGTCATTCAGTTGGGATGGCTTTGATAACCAGACTTTCCTGTCTTCGATAATCTTTTTTGTGCGATCTGAATCGTCACGAAACTTGTATAGCGTTTGCGGTACTATGGCTTGCTCCTTAGAAACGGTTTAATAACTTAGCGGAAATTTAGTCGGTGCAGCAGCAACGAGCCCATGGCCAGGTAAATCATATTTTCCGAAACATCAATGCGCTGCTCGTAGTCGCGCACCAGGCGCCGGTAACGCATCAGCCATGCAAACGTTCGCTCGACCACCCAGCGCCTTGGCTGAACAGCGAAACCTTGCTGCCCTTGCAGGCGCCGCACGACTTCCACCGTGAAGTCAAGAAACGCGGCCTTGTCCATCAACTGTCTGCGGTCATATGCCGCATCCCCAAACAGATGCTTCACCCATGGCCAGCGTTTAATCAGGCCGTCGAGCACCATCTGAGCACCAGTGGAGTCGGCAAGATCGGCTGGCGTCAGGTTCATCGCCAGCAAGCGACCGTCCGTGTCGACCGCGATATGGCGTTTGCGCCCGCTGAGTTTCTTGTTTGCGTCATAGCCTCTCGTTCGTGCCCCTGGCGCTTTCACGCTCTGGCTATCGACAACACCCGCACTCGGCAGCACCTCCCGCTCATTGCACATACGATCGAGCATCAGCGCCAAGTCATGAATGGTGCGAAACAGCATGCGCCGCATCAGCCGCCGAAACCAGTAATAAACCGTCTGATACGGCGGGAAATCATTTGGCAGCATGCGCCACTCGCATCCGGACGGTACCATGTAACGCAGCGCATTGATCACCGTGCGCAAATCCGTCTTGCGAGGTCTTCCCGTCTTCGCTTGCCTTGGCAGCAGCGGTGCGATCAGACGCCACTCTTCATCTTTCACATCTGTGGGATAGCCACGTTTGAGTGTCGTCCTCACCTGCTGATGCCGGCTTCGATTCTCTTGCGTCCACATCGTCAATCGCTCCAAAACATCAAAGATGCTTTGACCTAAAAGTTGCTATGAAGTTTTTAAACCGTCACTGAGGGGGTATTAGAGGGCTGTGTGCGACATTCTTGTAGCCGCCCTGACAAAACCAATCGGACTTTGCTAGTCCCTCATAGACCGCAGCTTGCCATGAATTTTTAACCATCCTTCGGCGGTTTCCTGCCTGTTCCAGCAAATGGGCTTTAAGTGTTTCCTGAGTCCAAGGTTTGGATTCAATATCAAAGTAGATATTAATCAATTCACCAGCTGCGTGTATTGTATAGAGCTCACCCAAGCCGAAAACCTTAAAATGATTTTTTACTATTGCCTGCAGGTCGTCCGTCCAGTGAACTGGTGGAGTCGCCGAGAATATCAACGATGGTGGTGTGCCAGGAATTAAGCTGGCCGTAAGCCACACTTCGCCATCTACAGAATCAAAATAAGGATGTAAAGTTTGTTCGCTTTTGACTGTGGGTTTTCTGGCTCCGGTGTCTGTATTGCAGTCCTTACATGAAGGTACTAAATTGATGGGAGTAACAGCAAAGTTTGCATGTTCAGCCTTTGCCAAATGGTGGTCCAACGTCGAAACAGGGCGTTGATTGCACAGTGGACAAAGTCCGCCTGGCGAACTCGCCCGAATCGTGTCGTAAATATAGCGACTTGGACCGCCTTTTCGCGCGAATGTCTGGGTGTAGAGTGTTTCCATCTCGCCTCTACTTACCCATTTATCTACTGCATCCGTCGCTGCAATTGTGTATAGATCGTTGGACTTCCCTAGCTCTCTATATACTGTCTCTGCTGCCGAAAGGGTTTCTATAGCACCTAGAAGACGCAATGATAATCCTTTATCTTGAACGCTGTCTGCACATAGTTCGAGGATCGCTTTAAGGCTATAGGTTGGCGGATTTATTTTCCTCATTGAGTACGTTTTATGTCACGGTTAGTTACAAGTGCTCGGGCAATGGCACGCCCTTCTGCTCCGAGTTTCTCATCAAAATGTTTTAAGACCCGCTCGTAATTGAGGGGAGGCGTACTGTAGACTGCTGTTTGAATCAAACCATAAAATCCAGCAGTAGTCACTTCGAATCCAAACACCTCCCTCGTTAAGACGCCAAGGTTTTCACCGAAGGTTTCAATTGTTGGACGTTCCGCAACAGAGCTAAGTCCCGCCCTTTGTAGAATCCAAGCACATGATTGAGGTACTTCTTGCAACACCACAGGCGAATGCGTAGCCAAAATAGCGACCCCATTACGGCGGACTAAAAGATCAGATAGGCTTCGAATAAATGCCGACAGCAAAGGGGGATGAAGGTGCCCCTCGGGTTCATCCATCAATACCAAGGTTCTTTCATCGACTAGTTCAACCAATCTGGTAATTGTGAGTAGTACGATTTTATGACCTGAGCTTAGGCGCCGATGGAAAAAATCAAAGGCTTCGGCTTGCCACAGTTCGTCCGGTAAACTAAGTAAATCTGAGACATTCGCATCAGCAAATACTGGATCATTTGCTAGTGTCACTACTGCTTGGCGCCAGCGATCAGCACGTAGCCCTTTTCGGCAGATCGCGAAACTGTTCGTAAAATCGTGCGCCAAATCAGAGGGACTCTTTACACGAACCACTTGCGTCTCCGCATTCTTAATTCGCAGCCCCACGGCATGCGCTGTGATTTCCGACGTCTCTAAAATCGGTAGGTCAAAGTCATCAAATGCGCTGAACGATACAACGATAAGGCCAGAAAACGTCCAATCATCGGAGTTGTGGCCGAGCGGAGACAGTGTGCCAGCAGATTTATCAGGTCCTCCAGAATTAAGCAGCGCCTTTGCCAAGTGTTGCATGAAGTGTGTCTTGCCTACGCCGTTGCGACCGATTAGTGCATGTACGTTTGTCGGAGGTGTGGAGTTTGGTGTGACCACGAAATCCATTGGCGGAGGTGGAGGTAATCCCAGCTGTGGAGCCGGCCGCAAGTAACAAAATTGAAATGGTGTGAGCGTTGCATCGCCACGCGCTAGTCTATGCCATCGATTTCTGACGTTAGCTGAAGGAAGATCTCTTAGTAGAGATTCACCAACCACATATTCATTGTTGACCTTGTCAAAAATCTTAAGGTCATATGCAATATCCCTCAAGCCCCTCAGTACAGTCAATCCCAAATCGTCTGGCAATTTAAGTAATGCTTCATAGTACGTTTCACCTCGTGCTAATGAGAAATAACTTGGCGGGAGTATCGCAAACTGATCCTGCAACACGGGAGCTCGAGTGTTTTCAGCCGTAGTCGCACCAGGTAACAACCCTTGATGGCCGATTTTTACGTTGCCAATGTCGTGGAGAATTCCGCTTAAGTCAGCAATTCGGAGATAGAACTGAGTGCGGTATTTCCCCCAGTCATCCCACTGATCCTCAATCAGAAACGCAGCATTTGTCCTGCCAACTGGCATAGACTGCCCTATACGCACCACATTAAATTTCATCCATGTATCCTATTTGGGAAGGTCGCACTGTCGTCTAGCTTCGCTCTAAAGATTGAGTGCGGCAGGTACGTTTACGCTTTTTTCGGTTACTGTAGTCTTCCAGTTGTCTCGCACACGCTCCTACTCCATCATTGCGGTCACGTGCGGCCTTAATTAGTAGCAGAGCAGATTTTTTACTTCCTCCTCCCGCCTCCAGTGCCGCAGTCCATCCGACTTGTGCCTTTTCCGGAGCCATTTGATCAAACGCCTGTTGTAAAGCTTCCGGTATATATTTAAGCACGCATTCTACTAAAATGGAGCTATCTTTATACCAGCTAGGGTGCTCTTCAGATAAGCTCTTCGCAACCGTCGGGATGCATTGTTTCACAACTGCTGCTACCAGTTCAGGTGCTTCCTTGGAAAAAAGATCGATCAAGTACGCACCTAGAATCCATTGGACATGAGCTGTGTTGGCAATGGATATTTCTTTCCCTGAACGAACAAATTCAATTGCGCTAGTAGGCGCGATATAGGCCAGCCTTGGCGGCATCGATTCCATCCGCCAAAGGTTTTTTTTGATAAGATCTGCTATTTTCTGCTTAGTCTTGGTACTTGAAGATGCCACTCCGAGCAAAATTTCAGCATCATGAGGTAAATGTTTCCAATGTTCACCTATAGTTGATGCTAGACGCTCCCAGTCCATATACTGAACTAGTGCCTGGAACATCGACGGGGAGACGCGCCGGACACAGGCAAGCAGATAGTAGACTTGCTGGAACATACGTAAAGGAGCTTGACAAAGCTTGGCTCCAATAATCTTTAGATCTACATTAACAAAGATCGAACGTGCAATTTGAAGGCGCCTTTTGGAAGGTGCCATTTTTCCTTTACAAGTGCCCAGCGGATCTAGGACACGCAGCACATGCCATGCGAGGTCGCTAATCTCCCTAAAATGCATAACGGGATCGGTCATGAGCCGTTTGCATATTTCAGGAACAAGTGCCTCGACCATGCTAAGCGTAAGGTCTTCGTGCAAGTAAATAAGTGCTTCCAGCAGTTCGATAATCTTGTGCAGCGGTTCACCCTCGGGCCATGATGCTGATAATGCAAGTAGTGGCTCAGACTTTAAACTGCTCGATACCTCCTTCGTCCACGAGTCCCCTGACCATAGTCGAAGGCTTTTTGCTACCGATCCAATATGCCAGATATTGGTTGCATCCACGTTGGAAATAAGGTGGGCCACGACGTATGGTGATGCCTTGCGAATGAGAAAGATGGTGTTCTGTTCATCTCTGGAAAGTAAGCCATTTAATAGCCGGGAAAGACCATGCCCCATGGGAGATTGCGCGGTTTCCAGCCATTCGATGAGTTTTGATTCATTACCTTGAAGAATTAAATTTACTGAACCACCGGGCCAATGTAGCATCTCATGAATAACATAGCATGCAGCCGAAATTTCATTTGCTTCACTAGCTTTCCAGCATCTCTCTAGGACTGGTTTGAGATCTATCCAAGTTATGAGAAATTGCCAACGGCTATCATCCGAAAACCAGAGTTCATGCAATAGTGCCCCTATCCCCCCCAATGGAAGCTGCTCGTCAGCCAGCGTAGATTTCAACATGGCCCCAACAAGTGAGATCGTTGATTCTGATTGTGTACGAAGAAGCCTGGGTAACAGAACTGCCGCTAATCGTTGATGTGGGCATCGCAAATCATTCTTTGCCAATACTATCCGCTCTTCTATGAGCGCATCCAACTGTAGTTCTAACCCGTCTGTATCTGCGCCTATTGAACTGAGAAGCCCAAATAACTCTTCCAGCTTCAATCGAGCATCGCGCGAAGCAATCTGACGAACAGCAATGACAGCTAAAGGCAAAGATGCGCCAAGTGCTTTAGCTATATTTGCTGCCTCATCTGCCCGCCGCCAGCCGCCTCCCAGAACAAAACAAAATTGCCATGGAGCGGAGGCGTATTTTGCCGCATGCTCAATTCGATCCTCGAGAGCCACGTCCATCATTGAGTCGCCAACATGGTTATCGGCGCGCCGCACAGCGTTGAGAGTCGCTTGGCGGTCCTTTAGCAACCCTCTCCAAATAGCTTCAATGCCAGCCTGGGGATCCATTCTGATAGCTCCACGTTGCGAGGTGTGGCCATTGATCGCGTTGTGTGTGCATAAAATGAGGTATTCTGGTCTGGCATAATCGGCGAGTGATCGTAGTTCTGCTGGTGCAAGTAGATGTGCATCGTCTATAAGCAGCAGTACCTGCCCGTTTTCTTTTTTCGGCAAAGCAGCAGGCAGCCCGTCTGACCCTGACGATGTGAATACCTGCCAGCCTTGTTGTGCAAATGAATACGCGACTTGAAAAGCACATACAGACTTACCTGACCCGGGTTCACCAACCAAATGGGCAGAAAATGCCATCTCCAGTTGCTTTATTGTGGAGGAAACCTCGGGTAGTTTTGGACATGCGAGGGCATCCGATGGCCCGAGCGCTCTCCCAAGTAAAGCAGGACCGATATCTCTTGACTGGTAAAATGCAACTTGTTGCCAGGTTGGATCTATGGTTTCACCCCGGCTTCGCGAGTTCCTGATCAAAGATGGCTTATCGCACGTTAAAGCTATTTGTGTAAATTTTCTCGTCAGAGTTGTGAAAGAAGTACCAAGCTCGGGATAGTGCGCTTCCAACACATTTGGGTGATCGCAAAGTAAGCTTTCTAAGTCCCCCCAACCAAATATCTGAACGGAGAATTTACCTTGTCGTTCGCGTTCTACCGAAAGTTCTCGTGCAATGCGTTGTAATTCAACGTCTGAAGGAGCGGTAGTCGCCAGTATCCATTGCTCTAGCGGAGGACTGAATTTTTCCGCTTTAGCAATTTCTTCATTTAGCTCGCTCAGGGTTAGCTTAGCGCTAAGAGAATCATCTTTCCCTTTGCACTGGACACCTTGCAGACAGGTTTGTTTGCCCCCTACAACTCCCCAAATATCAACACCATTTTGCGGCTGGCCAACACGACCATTTTTCTGAGCTAGGGGATTTTTCCATATAGACTTAAAAAGCGATAAACACAGGTCTTCCAATTCCTGCCAATGGCGTGGTTTAGGTATCTGTTTGTTGCGTATGTCCATTGCCTTAGGATAATGCACTAGGGCAGTTGGAGCAACCATATAAACATTGTATGGCTTGTGCTAGGTACTTTTAGATATTTGCTTGCGCAAAGTGAGTCGCCATCATCCACCTGAGCATTCCTGATTCAGAACTGCTGGAAATTTGAGGTTGAGATGCAATCTTAATCGTTCGGCAATCCTGTCAAGCTGATGGTGAACATAAATACCATTTCCTTGGGCTGCGAGAAAATCGCGCACGTTTTGCCTTAACTGTACTGACGACCAAAACTACCCCCATAGTTAAGTAAAAACTGCTTGAGCTTCGATTGGTTTTTGCATGAACGCTGCCATGGCTAAACACCTTGCGACGTTGCGGCTGAGGTATTGCGGAGCGCCGGCTCTGACTTGATGCGTTGCCGGTGCCAGCGGTTTGGGGCTCGCCGCCACGGCCGGTCCAGGCGTTTGGACGTCGATCGGTACTGCAGCGGATTGTTCTGGTCGCGTTGCCTTGGTACGTGCGTTCGTACTACTCGTTTTCGCGGATTAGGACACGTCGATTTGGATCGGTTATATGTCACGCCGTGCCGCACGCCTCCATGCCGATCAAGCATGGCGACAGATTGATGAAGTTTTCCGTCATCGTCGATCGATATAGCTTTTTGCGCAGCACTGCTTTACCCTGAGCATCTACGCCATGAACCTGAAAAACGTTCTTTGCAAGATCAATGCCTGCGGCAATCATCTTCATGGGGACGCTCCTTTCTGTTAAGGGGATATCACCCCTATTTGGGCACCTCGATGCCGTTTCAAAGAGGGCATCCATTCCATTAGAGCCGTTGCCATCCCCTGACTTTACTCAACGCTGTACACAGTACACAGGTCGGACGGCTGGCCGCTTATCAACGAGGAGCGGTAGAATCAAGTGACTATGTGAGCGCGATTTGCTCGATACTGTGTTGGGCTAGCCGCGTGGCAGTTCACGAACAGCCGCTGACCGGAGCCATCACCGACGCAGTTGTTTAAAGTAAGAGGACTGCTTTGATCTCGTCCATGGTTTCGTCGCACAGCTCGACAAATTTCGCAGCTTTGTGTTCGTCACGGGACTCATCGGTCGGATGCTTGTAATGCCGGTGTGTCCCGGCCGAGAAGAAAGCATGCGCATTAGGAGAGTGCGCAGTTACCACGTTATTCGCACTTTCCTTGTCGCCGTGATGAGGGACTATCACGGCCTTGTATCGTTGCTTGTGCAGGTCTTTGATGCGCGGGGACGAATCGGACGCGAAACGGCTGTAAACGTAGTCACCTGGTGCGAGCACACGTTGCCCGTCGCGCACGAACACCGCAACGATGCAATTGCCGTTAGAATCAAGGGTGCTCGGATTTGCCCTGATGAGCTCTAGGGATGTGTTGGCGGCCAATGTTATTGTCGTTGACGAAGTGTCGACGCACTTGCTGATGACTTCCTTGTCTTTGAACAGGAGGTGGCTCACACCGGCGGGTACCAAAATTGCGCTAACTTTTTTGCGAAGGCCAGCGTCCCAGGCAAGCAGCTTCCAATGGTCGTAGTCCGTGTGGGATGCCACCATCACGAGATCTGTCAGCGGTTGGACTTTAGCGGTGAGGTCGTTGCTCATTATGTTGGACTTATCAAGGTAGCGTTTGCGCGTGACTGGCTTGCCGGCACCAGCGTCGAGCAACCACCCTTTCCGTCCGTTGTCGATCAACGAGCACATACCTTGCCCAACATGAAACGCGTGAAACGTGTAGGGAGCGGAGCGGTTCACCGTACCTGCGGAACCATGCTGATATCGCGTGCCGGTGAAAGCCTTGACGGAAGTCAACGGCTGCGAAACGAACGCTCCCATCTTCGAGGTACACGGGCGCGCTTGTAACTGAATGCCACCGCTTGGAAGCCGTGCGTCGTCCGCGCTTACCGGTTCGACTCTGATGATATCTATATAAGTGGGCCCATCCATGGAGAAGGTTGGATAGTAGTAATCTGCAGACGACTTTCTAACCTCGATATCGACACGAAACCACTGTCGGCTTCGAAGATACTGCGTTTCGAGATCTTTGATCTTCGCAAGTTGTCCCATAACCTCCCACCAACGAGTAAGGCCTAGCTGTTGCCGGAAATAGCGCCAAAAGTCCAGGTCGATCACATATGTGGTAACACCGTCTTTCCCGTCGTTTATCAAGCTGTGGAAATCACTCTCGTCGATCCCAATGAGGCGAACGCAGCGACCGTGTCTAGCATATTCTTTTGTACCGAAATACGTCTCCACCTGACAGAAGAATGCCTTCTCTTCTCTTCGCCGGCGTCGGCGAAATTTAGACGAATCTGCTGCCATCATCTTTCTCCATGGTAGGGGCTATCTGAAGGAACGTTTGCCGGTAGGTATCGGACGTTCATTTCACAAACTCAATGAACTGCCTGATCTTAGCAGTTTAGTTTCGTGCGATCATATTGCTCGTCGCAGCATGGCCCTATTCCGTGCCAGAGCCGTGCTTGACGAGTTGATCGGCGGTTTGCCACCGCGATCGTCCCATCGGTTGCAGCACACCGCATAAACTTCAGTCCATGAGCTCGCGCATTCCCCCCAAAGCCCGAACCAACCCGAAAATCCGCCAGGAAATCAAGGACTCCACCCTGTCCGACCACTAGGCCGCCAAGGATGCCGACAAGGCCTATGCTTCGCGTGCCCATCGGGCCTGGCTTCGTTGCAGAAGCATTGCATCGCACATTGCGCGCTACGGCATAAAGTCGCACGAACGCCTGGGTAAATGGCAAAGGGTGGAACTGCTGAACTTCCACTGATCGATGATTCGCGTCCATCATGATGTGGACGCCAATTTGCATTCAATTCGCTATTACTAGGTCGGGCGATACCGTTTGGTGTGGGGAACTATCAAATCCAGCCGTTTCAACGTCTCCATCGTAAATATGTGCGGCACGCCTTGAGCGACAAGTTGATGTCCAAATTCATCCGGTGTTTCTGGGCGGTCTAAGGGCCCGAGTGCATCAACAGCTTCAGACAGGGCCGCTTGGTGCTCCGATCCTTGCAGTTGGGTGTGGATCTCTTCATAGAGTACCGCGCGGCGAGGCCATTTTTCGTTCCATTGCCATCTATGTTCAGCACTCTGTACCATCGCCCTTCCGCCAGCGCCTACGCTTTTGATTTCAGCGGCCTTGGCGCGGACCACTGCTGAAATCTTCGTCTGTGGATCAGCTGGAACGATGTAACGCACCGTGCTTTCATTTGGTCTAAAAGGGCTTTTGGCCAAATAGTTGCGCGCTTCCAGAAATGTCACATATCTCCGCAATACACCGATAGGATCTCTGCCAGGTGCCCTCTTCACGCCAATCCATTCACGGGCCCAGGTAACGACGTGGTCAATTGTGAATCCTTCCTTGATGCCTTTACGTCGAGCGACGAAATTTTGGAAAAGCAGTGCTTGCCACAAGCGTGTTGGTGTTTCTAGCCCGGGAGTATCAAAGGTCGATGGCGCGATGTAGTCTGGCCAACCATCGCCAATCTGCAGTGTTTTTCGCCATTGGCGTTCTTTCTCTTCGTCGGGTAACGCGCGATACGCGCTGTGGTTCGCAATTCGTATACGTTCAAGCTCCGATGTACGACGCCGGCTGGCCTCTTCCTCCCGCAGGATTTTCTTGTTCTTCGCGTCAATCTCAGTCTTTAACTGCTGCTCCAGTTCAATGCGGGCCGCCTGCTCGCCAGGAAACACCAGCCAATTTTTATGACTGTTTCCATCAATAACGCGTTTGCGTACCTCCTCTAGAACGAGGCCGGCCCCCATGCGCGGCATGTCTGAGAGGTCAATCTCTAATGCTGGGGCCCCTAGTTCTTGTAGTTTGCGCAGCTTGTCCGCATCAACGCGATGCGTCACAAAGATCTCCAATAACAGACGACGTTGGCCTTTATATCCGACTACATCAATTCGTAACCCGCCTTCAGACACCTCGCCGATAGCATGATCGAATCGTATGCGGCGAGCAACGCCCAGCACGCGATGACTATAGTGTATCTCTCCATCTACTGTGGGGCCGGAAGCTTCGATGACATAGGCTGGAACTACCAGGGCGTTGGCATCAAGGATGACCTGTTTACCGACTGCATGGATGGCGCTTTCTGAGCAGCTCTCCGAGCCAGTCTTGGCATGATGGGCGAAGCACCAAGCAATGGATCCTTTCCGCGCCACCAGCGCTGCGCCGCATCCTGGGCATACGCAGCCACATGCCAGGCCGCTCACTACTTCTGCCGGCGAAACCATCCGCCCACCAAGTGAGCCAAAAGGAATTCGCACCGAGGTAATCGGCCCCCTCATGGTCGAGACCTTGTGGCATACGCGACGTACAAGGAGGCTGGAAATAGTAAACTGCTCATAATTATCTTGATTCTGCCATGCGGGTGCGCGATATTTTCTGCCAATAGAAGCAAGACCGTAGAGCGCCTAAGTTATAGGAGGAGGCATGCTTCATCATCTCAGGTTCCTCTGGGCAGGTTTGGGACGCATCTTGCTTAGCCAGGCCGTGGAGACATGCCTGTGATGGAGTCAAGACGAGATAGCGCATCCGCAAATGTCGATGGTCGTCGAACACACGCTGGGTTGGCTACACCGTTCCCGTCGATAGCCTTTCCGCCACGAGCGCCGGACTGATCGCTCCTCCCGCTTGACGATATCCTCATTTTCTGGTGATACGTTCGCAGGGTTTGTTCTGCGTTCAAGGCACGCCAATCGGCGAAACCAAACTAACGAGCACGAATGGCCAACTCACTGAACTGAACAGAGGCATCGCCACCGAGCGCGTATGACGGACCTATTCCTGACGTGTTCAGTGTGGGTATTCCGCCGTGCCAAAAGATTCTTATAGCCTTCATATCTGAGAGATTGTAAGAGTTAGTCGATTTACTTGATTCATCCGAATTAATTCTTACGCGCGCGCTTATAGGTAGCTCCCCATCCGGCCCAGTGAATTTATTGATGCTCCTAACGAAATAAATACCTGCAATCCTGCCTGCATCTAATTTCGCATCGAGATAGTAAACTCTCCTTGGCCAGAAATTTTCATCAGGAATTTTCTTGCGTTGGTCTAGACTGATGAAAATTTCACCATACGTCGCAGTAAAATCCCCTACTTTCAATAGATGGGTCGTCCGAGATAGATCTGACATAACGCACCATGCGTCCACGACCTCATCTAAGCTGCCGTATACATGAGCGGTTGGTGCGGCACCGATTAGTCGTTTGAGATCCGCATCAGAGAGGCGTTCAAATTTGCGGCGTGGCTTGGGAGGAGCTTCGCCTAAGACGTCAGGATACACCGGCGGCGGTGCAACGGACACAACGGAAGTCGGTTCTCCGTCTCCCGCTTCCTTTTCGTCACTTTTGTGTGGGCATCTAAGCTCATGTGGATTTCCAGAAAAGGCTGAGTAGTAACAGTTCTGCAAAGGGCTAATTTTAGGAAAGACGGGCACACGGCACATGCAACAAAACCAATGATCGACATCGCTCGACCTCAGTGCGCGATATTTTGCGGATAGAGCCTCCTCGATGAAATCGTACTCGTAGCAGTATGCCTTCGTCAGCATTTCACGCATCGTTTGTCCTTAATATTTTCCATATGGAAATATATAACAAAAACACGCGAAAAGAAATCTTTCCAAATTAACAATTTTATTGTCGGTAAATCAATAATCAACATACTTGTTATCATTGTTCTGTGGCGTTGTTGAACTGGATGCAGAATTTTCCAGGAAAGCAACTATGGCGCCACAAACTGGATAGAACCGAATCGCCACAAGTAGATAAGCGACTCCTGATCCATAGTTCTTGGCAAATGAGAACCTGATGGATCGTGTTGGGCACCGGACATCCTTCCCGGCGCCTGGCGTGCGATCTCGTAGCAGCCTGATCCAACGCCGAGATCGGGTATGCCCAGGAGATCCCCCTGCCCTGCAGAGACTCCTGCCGCGCGCTAGCAAAAGCTGGCCGTCCCTAGCCATAACTGCCGGCGAAGGATGGCTTTTCCGATCGAGGCAGTTGTAGAGCGCCTGCTTTTGCGCGCGATAGCGGCACGGTTGGCTACGATAGACTAGCCCGTCATCTGCTTCGTGCGCTCGGCCAGCTCGGGGACTTTGCGCGCTGGCAGTGGACTTGCCACCACGGCCGGCGCGACATGGCACCTGACGGTATCGCGTCAAAACAGAAGCTTGCCTTGGCCGCATAACCTCTACTTTTAGCGCGCTCTAAAAATGGGGGGATTGCCTTCTGAATGAAAAATCCATGAAATTAATTTTAAGATAAGTTATAGTCGATTGTCGTTGCTCGATTTTTCCATTCTGCCGACTATTTCTTTACTAAAATTAAAAATTGAAAATGCCATCAATACTTGCTAAAAAATCGTCTTATCAACCCCTTCTGTCAGTGATCTTCGGGTTCGCCGGATTCGTATTGTGCCAATCTTCTCATGCACAATTTGTGAAAGAATCACAGGCAGCCCAACACTCACTAATTAAGGAAGGCGTTGCTGATGTCCCTTGTCAGAAGCCAAGATATCCACACGCCGCATTGCTTAAGAAAGCTGAAGGTACGGTTACATTGAGTTATTTGATCGGGGAAGACGGCAAGGTCCTTGATGCTAAAGTAAGAAAATCAAGCGGCAATATCGATTTGGATAACACGGCTTTGGTTGCGCTATCGAGATGCAAGTACTCGCCTGCTATCATTGATGGAAAAGTAACGGAGGCGTGGTCCACTGTTCAGTATGTTTGGAGTCTTGAAGAAGCTGATCTTCGATATTAGGAGGAAAGCAAAGAGTGCTGAATTGCCACCATTGAGTCGCCACCAGTAGCTTAGGCTCTCCGGATCCATCGTTCTTGAAAGATGAAAAACTGATGGATCGTGTTGGGGGCTGGATGTTCTGCCAGGCGCCTCGTGCGCGGTCTCGTAGCTGCCTTATCCAACGACGAGATCGGGCCTGGCCTGTCTATCTCCCCTGCCCTGTGGAGTCTCCTACCGCGCGCTAGCAAAAGCTGGCCGTCCCTAGCCATAACTGCCGGCAAAGGATGGTTTATCCGATCGAGGCAGCAGCAGAGCGCCTGCTTTTGCGCGCGATAGCGACACGGTTGGCTACGATAGACTAGCCCGTCATCAGCTTCGTGCGCTCGGCCAGATCGGGGACTTTGCGCGCTGGCGGTGGAGTTGCGATCACGGTTGACGCGACATGGCACCTGACGGTATCACGCCAAAACAGAAGCTTGCCATGGCCGCTTAACCTCTAGTTTTAGCGCGCTCTAAAACTGGGGGGATTACCGACTCTTCTGATCACTGTTTCTCAAAAAATGAAGACCGATGGATCGTGCCAAACCGATTACTAGATGAAATTCCAACCAAATCGAGAAATTTTCACTAAGCAATCTTTGCAGCCGGTATCGACGTTCTCAGCAATAGCGTCAATTAACGAGATAAAATACCCTTTCCCTATTACGA